>CAYWNN010000155.1:0-2529 GCA_964459685.1 uncultured Coriobacteriaceae bacterium | reverse complement strand
GCAATCTTACGAAAATCTGATTCAGATGAGCCAGGCGGAAGACGCCCCACTTATCATTTACGGCACCCCCGGCGTCAATGGGAAGCTAATTGTTGGCGTCACAGATGAGATTGAAGACCTGTTGTCACTGGAGACATATGCAAACTGGGCGGATCTACTCGCAAATGCCCCCAGTGAGGTGGCGGAAGAGTTTTCTTCAATAGGTGACGACTTGGGAGATTGTCTCCTGGCCGCCGGTAAAGCGCGCGCAACATGGATAGAGTTCAGTCTGGTTGGGCGCAGAGACCCTTCGTTGCCTACCTACTGGGAAGAGTGGAGCGGAGAGAATATGTAATCACAAAAGGGGTGATAATTTTTGAGGAATGCAGTCGATCCTTCTTTTGGCGGGCCATCATCGGAACTGTTTGCGATGGCGCCGCTTGAGCTTGCGGAATTCCTTCGAACGGAAGTGGCTTCCGTAATCATCCCGGATGATTTGGATACAAACGAGCATGTGCAGCAGGCCGTGCAGGCAATGAATGCACTTACAGCGTACTACAGTTACTTTAAGGAAATGGAAACACTCGCCAGGGTGATGAAACGGCAAGCAAAGAGAAACAGGGCAGAAGCAGACCATCTGCTTAGCATCGAAGAGGTTTTTGAGGCATACAAGAAAATCTGTTCGCAAAATTATGAATGTATTACCCGGCAGATGACACTCAAGAGGCTATCCCTGGATGAAGCAAAAATGCTGAGTCGAGTGGTGTAAAAAAATATCATATTGTTCATAGGGACAATCTGTGAGGACGGAACGGGCAGCCGTCACCCCCGAATGGGATAGGAGATGTGGGAAGCGTCGCCCCACCACAGATTGTTTCCTGAAACAAGCGTTTGAAGGGAGCGAAAGGTCAGCACCCCCACGAATAAAATCGGGGGCTTGTAAAAGCCCTGGCTGACTACCCTAAGCGTTTCGAGCGCTACGTTATCCGGGAATGTCTGCTTGTAAAAAGGCGGGCGCATAGGCACCGGCGGGCGTGATATCCGAACCTGCCGCTCTGCGGCGCATGGTTAAACAGTCCTGAGGGGAAGGGACAGTGCTGTGCGCAGATAAACCCCGGAATAACATTGGGGACGGATACCTGACGGGCTTCGGCCCGGGCGGCTTTCTAAGCAGTAGCCGCCAACACTCAAGGAGGTATACCATGATGAACGTTGACTTAATTGAGCAGAAGGGAAAGAAGGGGCAGGCTCCAATCATTCCGCAGTCAATTACCGACAGCATCCCCTATGTCTCCATCCACGAAAGCGGAATTATGGAGGTCCGGCCCGGATTGTTTTCCCAGTCCTACCTGATCCCTGCTGTGAACTTTAAAACGGCGACGGATGACCGCCAAAGGGATCTGATTGTCGAGTATTCCGAGTTTTTGAACGCCTTCGACGCTGCCGTTTCTGCTGAAATTACAATCTTCAATCAAATCCTCGAAAAGAAAACGGTTAACTCCAAAAATAACTTGAAAACAGAAAAGATTTTAACCGTCACCGTCGAAGCAAGCGATATTGGCGCCGCTATTGGCAAGTTGACGCAAATTGAGACCATGCTTGCGGACAAAATGGTGACAATGACAAATACGGCAACAACGTCGATGACAATGGCTGAGCGTCTGGATCTGCTGAGCAGAATCTACAATCAGGACAACGCTCGTCCTGTCTACACATCCCATCGCATCGATGGGTGCTTATCGGAATCCTTTACGCTGGCAAACTGTGCGGCGCAGGGGAGTACGACAAAAGAGTTGATTGCGCCGGAAACACTGGAATTTCGCGGAAACAACGGGCAGGTCGGAGAATGCATGGTAAAAGCTTACTGCGTTTCTTCGTATCCCACCCACATCAAAAAGACCATCCTGACCGATTTTGCACAGCTCCCCACCAATGGTTTGGTCAGTGTTTACTTCACGCCTATGGACCAGGCAGAAGGGCTTAAGCTGGTTAAGAGATCTACTGTTGAAGAGGCGGATCTGTTTGGGCCACTAACCAAAAATAACCAAAAGATTTTCATGGTTACATTCCTTATTGTCCTGTTTGCGAAAGACAATGACGAATTAAAGGGATTCGAGGAGCAGATGAAGTTGATCGGGAACAATAACCTCCTGACCATTCACGCCCTCAACCTGCAACAGGAGGCGGGGTTCAACTCCGCTCTGCCTATTGGCAACAACACAATGCGCGTCCAACGGCTGCTGTCCACCAGTAGTGTTGCCTCTATCATCCCGTTCGACAACCTATTCGCCTTTAGGGATGGCTACTCGTATCCAGCCAATTAGAACTGGTCCAATTGAAGATACTTCCGCATAGGAGAGACACCAGTGACGTTCACTATTTTCTTTATTGTTTCTTTATTTATTCTATTTCTCCCAGTCCTCTGGATTGCTGAAACTGTTGGGAAGTGGAAAGTGTTCAAGAAAATGGGGGTTGCGCCGTGGAAGGCAATCATTCCCTTTTGTAATACATACCAGGAGTACACGACGGCATGGAAAGAAAAATATTTCT
>CAYWNN010000154.1:0-2574 GCA_964459685.1 uncultured Coriobacteriaceae bacterium | reverse complement strand
TGCCCGATTTGCGCATGCTGATGACCGGTGACATCCGCTTCCTAGAGCAGTTTTAGATGAGAGGCTAAACAATGCGTGTTTCTTATAAGTGGCTTTCAACGATGGTCGATTTGCCCGACGACCCACAAGCGCTCGTTGATGAATTAGTGCGTACGGGTACTGAGGTAGAAAGCATAGAGCGCACAGGCGCTGAGTTCGACAACATAGTAACCGGGCAAATTCTTGCTAAGGAACACCACCCTAACTCAGATCATTTGTGGGTGTGCAAGGTAGATGTTGGCTTGTGCAACACAGACGATGCGGGTAATCCAGAGCCACTGCAAATTGTGTGTGGTGCACAAAACTTTAATGAGGGCGACCATGTTGTCGTGAGCTTAGTGGGGGCAACGCTTCCCGGTGGCATCACCATCAAGAAGTCTAAGCTGCGCGGTGTTGTCTCGTGTGGGATGAACTGTTCTGCGCGTGAGCTTGGCTTAGGAGATGACCACGAAGGCATCATGATTTTGCCTGAGGACACCCCCGTAGGGCTTCCCTTTGCCCAGTGGTATGGCATATCAGACACGGTGCTCGACTGCGAGATTACTCCCAACCGACCCGACTGTCTCTCGATGGAAGGTATTGCCGTTGAGGTTGGAGCACTCTTTGATACGGACACCCATATCGAGCACCCTACTATCCAGAGCGAGCAGGGTCCAAACATTAACGATTTGGTAGACGTTACCATTGACGATTCTGAGATATGCCAGCGCTATTGTGCGCGTGTGGTGCGAAACGTGAAGGTGGGACCGAGCCCTGCTTGGCTTGCAGAGCGAGTAACTGCTGCAGGCGCGCGTTCCATCTCCAACGTGGTAGACGTTACCAACTACGTCATGTTCTTGACGGGCCATCCCTTGCACGCCTTCGATCTTGGCAAGCTGCGTTGCCACGACGATGGCAAGCGCCATATTGTTGTGCGCGCTGCCCACGAGGGTGAAAAGGTAATAACACTCGACAAGCAAGAGCGTACGTGCACCTCTGATGTGGGGCTTATTACCGACAACTACGATCGCCCGGTTGGTCTTGCCGGTGTTATGGGCGGGCTGAATTCGGAAATTGATGAGAACACCTGCGATGTGTTCTTGGAAGGCGCTCGTTTTGACCCGGGTCATACTTCGCGTACGAGCCGTTCTTTAAACCTTATGAGTGAGGCATCCATTCGCTACGAGCGTGGAGTCGATAGAACTCGCTGCTTGGATGTAGTAAACATTGCTGCAGCGCTCTTTGAGATGTGTTGTGAGGCTGAGGTATGTCCAGGAGTTATCGATGTGTACCCCGAGCCCGATGTACGACCCACTATTCAGCTGCGCAGCCATCGGGTAAACGCGATTATAGGGGCAGAGGTGCCGCGTGAGGATATAGAGCGCTACCTGCGGCGTTTGGGTTGCACCCTCGAGAGCACCCAAGACGGCTGGTGCGTTGTGCCTCCAAGCAATAGGTGTGACCTTATCCGTGAGATCGATCTTATAGAAGAAATTTTGCGCCTGTGGGGCATGCAGCGCGTGGAAGCCACGATTCCTGCTGCCAAAAACCATGCAGGTGGTTTAACGGTCGAGCAAACACGAGAGCGCACCATTGGCAATGTGCTGCGCGCCTGTGGCATGCACGAAGCACAAAGCTATTGTTTTGCGCGCCCAGACGACCTTGCAACGCTTGGTATGACTGAAGAGGGCAGGGGCGTACCGGTGCGCCTTATTAACCCTTTGTTCGCCGACCAAGGCGAGATGCGTCGCTCACTTATTCCGGGGCTCTTGCGAAGTGTGGCTTACAACCAAGCACACGGCAGCTTCGAGGTGGCCCTGTATGAAATTGGTCGCATCTATGTGGGATCCGCCCATAAGAGTTCGCCCAGCGAGCCTACGATGGTTGCAGGAGTTATGTCGGGCACAAATACTGGTGGCTGGGATAGCGCAGCGCGCCCGGTGGACTTCTTCGACATGAAGTTTATTGTGGAAGAGCTCTTGCGCAAGCTTAAGATTGAAAAAGTACGCTTTAAGCCCTGCGACGCCGAGAAGTATCCATGGCTTCAGCCCGGACGCTGTGCCGAGGTGCTTGCCGGGGCTCGTGTGCTGGGTTGGATAGGAAACATTCACCCCAAGCGTGCGGCTGCCTTCGAGGTAGAAGGCGACGTGCTTGCCTTTGAGCTCTCCGAAGAAGCATTGATGCAGCTCGCTCGAAGCGAAACGGTCTATCAAGACATTCCCACCTTGCCTGGCGTTGAGGTCGATTTGGCGATAGTGGTAGACGAGCGTGTTACCTATGAGGACCTTATGCGTCGTATACATTCTGCTGGTGGCAAGATGCTCGACTCTGTGAAGCTCTTTGATGTGTATCGAGACGCTGAGCGCTTGGGAGAAGGTAAGAAGTCCATGGCCTTCTCGCTTACCTATCGCTCAGATACCCATACACTCACATCACAGGAAGTTGAGAAGGCTCACGAGCGGCTGGTGAGAAAAGTTTGCGCTGCGGTGGGTGGAGAGCTGCGTAGCTCGTGAGGTTGGTATGCCAAGCTGGAACATCCATACAGCACACGTTGAG
>CAYWNN010000153.1:0-2584 GCA_964459685.1 uncultured Coriobacteriaceae bacterium | reverse complement strand
TTACGCGCCGCAATTTGCTTATACAAGCCGCTGCAATATGATTACTTCTGCCTATATGGTGTAATACAATACAAAGAATATCGCCCCAATCGCTAAAAATCCGGCTCCTGTTATTATAAGATACAGAAACGAGTGCTTATTTTCTTGCTTGCGCTTCCTGTAATCGTAAAAAGATTCCTTATCCTTTTCGGTAGGGTGTCTTTTGAAAACGCTTACGAGCTTTTTCATACCGAATCCGAGCATATCGAACGTCCCGCCATTACTGCATATGACAAGCAATCCGAACAATATAAGCAATATACCGGGTACTACAAAGCAATCACTCAGCGACTTCATAATATCCTGTATATCTTCGAGCCAATAAAGCGACTGAATAAATGATACGCCTATCGCTATAGCCAACCCCACGCCGGCCGTTATAAAATATTTAATTAGCCTTTTTTTCATCTTGCTGTAGTCCAGAAAGTTCCGCAGTATATTTCTCAAACTCAGCCGTGTTGCAGAGAACAAAATGACCGGGCGTTATCTCTTTGAGAGTGGGCTGTTCTTCCGAATAATCGTGTTCTGCGAGCGGGTTGTATACAAACCTCTTGCGGACTTTTTCGTACTCGGGGTCGGGCAAAGGTATTGCCGACAAAAGCGACTTGGTATAAGGGTGCAGAGGATGCGCAAAGAGCTCGTCTGATGTAGCCAGCTCTACCATCTTGCCAAAATACATTACGCCGATTCTGTCTGAAAAATACTTAACGACAGACAAGTCGTGTGCGATAAACAGAATTGTCAAACCAAGTTTTTCCCTCAAATCGTTGAGCAGATTTATAACCTGTGCCTGTATCGACACGTCCAACGCCGATATAGGCTCGTCGGCAACAATCAGCTTGGGATTCATAATAATCGCACGCGCAATACCTATTCTTTGACGCTGGCCGCCCGAAAATTCATGCGGATACCTGCCTGCGTGTTCGGGAACGAGGCCAACCAATTCAAGAACGTTGTACACCTGCTTTTCGATATACTGCTTGTCTTTAACGCCCTCTATTACCAAACCTTCGGCTATTATATCCTTTACGGTCATACGGGGATTGAGCGACGCTATTGGGTCCTGGAAAATCATCTGAATCTGCGTAACCAGGCGCGAAGGGTTATAGCGCTCGTTTACATAAAAAATGATAGCAAGCCCCGCAACGGCAACAACAAAGAAGGTTATTAACAGAGCGTTTGCCGCAGTTGCCGTAGGTTCGTAAGGCAGAACGTTTTCGCCGGGATTGTTCGTATTGTAATATACCGTAAGAAGTACTTTCTGACTGTCTGTTGAAACACCGAGGTCAGGGTCGTAATAGTTTATTGTCACCTCATAATCGACGGTATTTCCGTCATCGTCGGTTGCGCTGAATGAAACAGTCGTCGTTCCTTCTTCCTCGTCGGAAGCAATGACAGTGGCTGCATACGAGGTATAATCGCCGTAAATATTATTGAATACGACATACTGCGAAATACTTACCGCAAGGAAGATGAGCGCTGCCGCAAAGAGGGCAAATGCAGTAATAAGCCACGTCTTTTTGGGAATTTTAGGCTGGTTAATGACTGCACGATATTTCTCTTTATCTTCATCAGATAAATTAGAAACATCACCGCCGGCATTATTTAACGCCTCTGCATACTCGTTCTGTAGCTTTTTGAAGTATATCTTTTCGCAGTTTTTATGGTCGTTTTTGGCAGAGCGGATGAGTCTATTCTGTTCGGCAACCACTTTTTTGAGTTCGGCACGCCTTTCGGCCAACTCTGCGACGTAGTCTGCCTTGAGCTTTCCGATATCTTCGGGATGCGATTTTTCAGCCTCTTTGATTGCGTTGAGCCTATCCTTTTTAAACTCGGCAAACTCAGATTTGGCCTTTTTGATTACGTTTTTATACGAGCGGACGCCCGCACATATGCGCTGGCCTCTGAAAAAGACATTGCCCGAAGTTATGTCGTACAGCTTAATAATTGAACGGCCGGTGGTGGTTTTTCCGCAGCCGCTTTCGCCTACAAGACCAAAAACTTCTCCCTCTTTTACTTCAAAGCTTACGTCGTCCACAGCTTTAAGTTCGCGCCCCGGCCCCATCTTGAAATACTGGCAGAGGTGTTCAACTTTAAGCAAAACTTTTGAATCATTTTCCATATCTTCACCTCGTGTCCTTATCGTTCTGAGCCTCGGCTTTTATTTTGCGCTTGAATTTACGCTTTAAAGCCTTAACCTTACTTCTGCTTATCTCTATGTCTATCAAATCAAAAGACTCGTTATCCGCCTGCAACTCTTCTGAATCGTCTGAAGATTCCGATATCACTGCGGGAGCGGGTTCCTCGGCAACATCTTCGACTGCCGATGTGTCTTCTTCATCTACAATTGCCGGCGTTTCGTCTTCGTCTGCAACTTTCGTCGTTTCTTCTTCATCTGCAATTACCGATGACTCGTCTTCGTCTGCAATTTCCGTCGATTCGTCTTCGTCTGCAACTTCCGTCGTTTCTTCTTCATCTGCAATTACCGATGACTCGTCTTCGTCTGCAATTTCCGTCGATTCGTCTTCGTCTGCAACTTCCGTCG
>CAYWNN010000152.1:0-2594 GCA_964459685.1 uncultured Coriobacteriaceae bacterium | reverse complement strand
CATCAGCATAATTAGCCAATAACTGTTTTGTATCTTTCGGCAAGCAATAACCACCATATCTGTTCCTATAATTAAAATTATGTTTTACATAAAATAGTCAATTAAAATTCGCTCTTATCATTAAGCTATTATATAAAAGCCATATACTCAGCAGCTAATTTTGTGTACAGAATTTTAACTTTAATTTTTTCACAACCCTAACTATTACCATACTGAAAGCTACCCCCATCTCATCTACACACACATCGGCAAACTGAGACGTCCTTCCAGCCACAAACTTCTGATGCCACTCATCTGTACCTGCATACACCCCACAAACAACAAGGGTCATTACAATAGCATCAGCATCATTTATACCAAAGCTCTTACAAAGCAGATATACAAACACTGCCAGCACTCCAAATATTATCATATGAGCACTTTTTCTCACAGCTAAATCCAGCTTACTTTCAAGCTTTTCAATATAACTCTTTTCATCTTTTTCGCTTTCAAATTCAGAGCTGTCTTTTCTTACTGTATTCTCAATAGGCTTAACTATTACGTCACTTGTTTGCATGGTATGGTCATAATCCTGACTTGAAAAGCAGAAAATAGCAATCATAGTAGCAATCACACACAAACCATAAACAAATCTTTTTATAACCATAGCATCACCCTATCAAAACTTCAGCAAATCAAAATCTGCATTAATATTATATCAATATGAACCGTCGCCTTTTAAAACAGCAGGGATTGTAAGCAATATGATTTTCATATCAGTCCAAAAACTCATTTCATTTATGTACTTAACATCAAGCTGCATCCATTCATCAAAACCTATGTTACTTCTTCCGCTTACCTGCCAGTAACAGCTGAGTCCCGGTTTAACCTGAAGTCTTTGTCTGGCAAAATCATCATATTCATCAACTTCTTTCGGCAAAGCCGGTCTTGGACCTATAACGGACATATCGCCTTTAAACACATTTACAAGCTGCATAAGTTCATCTATGCTATACTTCCTTATAAATCGCCCAACCTTTGTGATTCTTGGATCTTTTTTCATTTTAAACACAGGTCCATCAGCTTCATTTTTATCTTTTAGTTCTTCAAGTACTTTCTCAGCATCAACTCTCATGCTTCTGAATTTATACATTTTAAAAAGGTCTCCGTCTTTCCCTACTCTGTATTGAGTAAATACCACAGGACCTCCGTCTTCAATTTTTATAGCTAAAGCCGTGAGCAAAAAAACAGGAGATAAAACAATCATTGCACATACCGATGAAACAATATCAAATGCTCTTTTAACGAAAAAATAACTTTTTCTCCTGACGCTGTCATTTGTCTCATCATTATATTTTATTATTATATCCACGTCTTTTTTAGCTTTTTCCTTTTTATCCACTATCTCTTCAATGTTTTTCATAAAAACACCGTCATTCTTTCCCCCGTAAACTTCCTGAACCTTAGCATCCATAATTAACTCCTTCACCACAAACACAATTTATCCTGTAAAACAGACAAAATTACCTATGTATAATAATATCATTAATCACCTGTAAAGTCAATGCTATATTCTTTAAATTTAGCACTGTCAGTTTATAACAATATACATTTTACAAAACAACAATAAAATGCAGCCACAAAATGTAGCCACAATTTTCCATGCAAATTTTAAGTTTATAGTCCTATTTTGCAAATGCTATGTAACTAAAGTATTTTGCCTATTTAAATTTTCATAAACATTTTCTGTTTATGAAAAGCCAATCTTGTCATTAATTACAATTCCACTCCCTTGAAAACCTCATCTTTGTCGTCCTGCATAATTCCCAGATACCTTTTAGTTATCTCATATGAACTGTGGTTATATATCTGCATAAGAACAGCCGGCGGCGTACCATTTTTCCACGCATGATACCCAAATGTCTTTCTTAAAGAGTGACAGCTTATTCTTTCTTCAATACCACAGTTTTTTCCCCCTTCATTGACAATCTTAAAGGCCTGATAACGACTCAAAGGGTTTCCGTATCTATTAGCTATCAGATATTCCCCTTTAATTCCACACTTTGATATATATAAATTAACAGCATTTTTAACTTGATTGTTTATATATATTTCAGTATGTTTACCTGTTTTCATTTCTTTTATTGAAATATGTTCCTTCAACTCCATTCTGTTCTTACGCATAATATCAGCCCATTTAAGCCGCAGCACATCACATACCCTCAAGGCTGTGTTCAGACAGATTACCACAAACATGTAATTTCTGTATTCTTCCCTTTCCAGATAATAATTTTTTAATGAATTAATATCTTCAATTCTTCTTATAGGTTGTGTTGTACTCATAAATTTTCCTCCTTAATGAAACATTTTATATTAAAACGTTTCGTGAAAATGTTAGTTTTTGTCTAAAAATATCATTGACAACAAAACTATATTCAATTATACTTGACATAAATTTAAACTTTTCATTATATCAGTGATATTTTTTTTAATTTTCCATATACTAATGAAACATAATAATATAAAATGTTTCATTGAGTATATAATTAATGAAACATAGTAATATAAAATGTTTCGTAACATTCATAAAACTATAAAAATTTCACAAATTGCCA
>CAYWNN010000151.1:0-2658 GCA_964459685.1 uncultured Coriobacteriaceae bacterium | reverse complement strand
GCCGATATGATGAGCGACCTCATTATTGGCAAAACCGCAGATGAAGCCCGTGAGGTATGCAAGCTTTTTGTTCGGATGGTGCGCGGTGAAGAAAGCAATAAGGAGCTCTTAGAGCAAGAACTTGATGAGGCGAGTTGCCTCGAGAGCATTAGCCGCATGCCCGCGCGTGTGAAATGTGCTGAGCTGGCTTGGCACACCCTCGACGAAATGCTTGCAGAAAGAGACAGATCGCTATGAGTGGGATGTTCACCACAAAAGGACGTCATGCCCTGCGCGTCATGGCTGACCTTGCGGTGCACGAAGGCTGGGTATCACTGAGAGATATCGCAGAGCGCCAAGGCATTTCACGCAAATACCTCGAGCAAATTGTGGCATTGCTTGTGCAGGCTCATTACGTGCAGGGTCAACGCGGCAAAGGCGGTGGCTACAAGCTCACCCGCGATCCCTCTGAGTACACCGTAGGACAAATACTGCGTGCCTGTGAGGGAAACCTGGCTCCGGTAAGTTGCCTCGATTGCACCAGTGGAGAAATATGCCCTCGAACGGATACCTGCCAAACTCTGCCATTTTGGCTTGATTTGGGTAAGGCAACGAGCGCCTATCTCGACTCCAAAACCCTTGCAGACGTCATTGCGAACGGTCCCGAAGCCAGCAGTCGAGCCTCAGGTGTCATCTGAATCCGGCTCATAACCATCCGACTCATAACCGATAAGATATAGCAAATGACCCCAGCGTATCGCAGAGATAGCCGGGGCCACAATCTGTTTTATAGCGCGCGAGCGCTGTTGGGCGCGCGAGTACGCGTGCTGCTAAGCGCGCGGGTACGTGTGCTGCTGAGCGCACTTCTCGGCGCGCCAGTACGACGCCTTATGTTATGGCGTTCGTCGAAAAGCTCTAGTTCCAACCCTTGCCATTGGAGCCGAAGAGCTCGATTTTCTCCTTGGCCTTGTCGCACACCGCATCAAAACCAGGCTTCAAGTTCTTGCGTGGGTCATAACCCTTGCTTGAGCTGACGGCACCTGAAGCATAGTGAGCCTGAGTAGCCTCGGTAAAGGCAATCTGGCACTCAGTGTTGACGTTTACCTTGGATACGCCGTTGGCAATAGCCTTTTTAACCTGCTCATCGGGAATACCAGAGCCACCGTGCAATACGAGAGGCAAATCTCCTACTGCTTCTTTAATGGCAGCCAACACATCAAATTGCAAACCTTCCCAATCGGCAGGATATACCCCGTGGATGTTACCAATACCACAGGCAAGGAAGTCGACGCCCAAGTTGGCAATTTGCTCGCACTCTTTTGGATCGGCACACTCGCCACGCGAGGTAACGCCGTCCTCGGTGCCACCAATGCCACCTACTTCAGCCTCAATAGAAACACCCTTGCCATGAGCAAGTTTTACCAGCTCAGCGGTGTTCTTAAGGTTGCTTGCGAAATCGTCCTCTTGAGAGCCGTCATACATAATCGAGCTAAAGCCCGCATCCAATGCAGCAAGGCAGCCATCA
Source organism: uncultured Coriobacteriaceae bacterium (assembly GCA_964459685.1). GTDB lineage: Bacteria > Actinomycetota > Coriobacteriia > Coriobacteriales > Atopobiaceae > CADBMC01. Next base: position 1,154 of record CAYWNN010000151.1, on the reverse strand, counting down.
TAGGTGCCATGGTCGAGATGCAGCGCAACGGGCACGGTAATGTTTTGTGACTGCAGCAATTCGTCGAGCATCACTCGTACGCAGCGGAAGCCACCCATGTATATGCCGGCACTCTTCGACACCTGCAGGATAATGGGCGATTGAGTTTCCTCGGCTGCACGCAAAAGAGAGATTGTCCACTCCAGGTTGTTGATGTTGAAGGCCCCAATTGCGTAGTGACCAGCCTCGGCTTTCTTAAGCATATCTGTTGCATTAACGAGCATATTGCTCCCTCCTTAGGATGGTATATCCCTCTTTTTGCACCTGGCTCTATAGTAGCGCTGTTTGATAATAACGTTTTTATGCTGCGTTCCTGTTAAGAAAAAACAGACATCTCAACTATACGAACTCATAGAAGTATTCTCACCGTATTATGGATAGAGTTGCGTATTTACATATGTTGGCATGCGCTATGCGTTGCGCCCTGCCACACACGAGAAGGGACTCAGATGGTTTTTCGCGTATACGTAGAAAAGCGCCCCTCCTTTGATATTGAAGCTCAACACCTGTTGAGTGAACTTCGCCTTACGCTTAACCTCACCAGCCTCACCAAGGTTCGTATTGTTAACCGCTACGATGTAGAAGGCATCTCGCAGGACTTGTTCTGTGAGTGTATCCCCACCGTATTTTCTGAGCCCCCCTGCGACATCGCATCGACCGAGATGCCAAAGGCAGGTAGCGCACAGGTGTTTGCTGTGGAGTGCTTGCCGGGTCAGTTCGACCAGCGCGCATCCTCGGCTGCAGAATGCATTCAGCTCATAAGCCAAGGTGAGCGCCCCTTGGTGCGCACCGCCAAGCTGTACTACCTCGAGGGCATCACAGAAGACGAGCTCGACCGCGTACGTTCCTACATTATCAACCCCGTTGAATCGCGCGAGGCGCAGCTTGATGAGGTAGCTACACTTGTCACAAGCTACCCTGCCCCGGACGATGTTGCCACCCTTTCCGGCTTTTGTTCCCAAACAACAGCAGAGCTCGCCGCACTGCGCAGCAGCCTCGGTTTGGCAATGGACCAGGCAGACCTCGAATTCTGCCAAAGCTACTTTATAAGTGAGCAGCGCGACCCCACTATTGCCGAAATTCGCGTTATCGATACCTATTGGTCGGACCACTGT
>CAYWNN010000150.1:0-2665 GCA_964459685.1 uncultured Coriobacteriaceae bacterium | reverse complement strand
AGGGAGAGCCGATTCCCATCCCGTACTGCGTCACGGCGATCTGCATGCTGACCCAAGCGATCGACGCGACGACCAAACGCGACGCGGATCTGTCGTTCACCGACTTCCGTTTCTTGCTCGAGCTTTATCCGAAGCGCCGCGGCGTGGTGAAGCGCCTGCGCGCCAAAGACCTGGTCGGCTATCTACGCGTCGGGCGTTCGTACGTATCCACGGCGGCGGTACGGCTTGAGGCGCGCGGCCTCATTGCTCGCATTCCCGACGGTCGTGATGCGCGTGGCGTGTTTTTCGCCCTCACGCCCGCCGGCGAGCGGGTTGTCCTTGATGTCGGCGACGACGTGTCCGTGCTTGCTGGCGGGCAGCTGGGGCGCCGGGGCGTCGATCTCTCGCAGCTGCTCCGCATCCTGCGGATCTTCATGAAGAGCTCGGATTACGCATTATCGGCGCTTCGAGAGGATGTCCGATGAGCGCGGGGGAGGCGGGCGTTTCGCTGCGTACGCGGGCGGACTTCGGCAGCGGCGAGCGGGACGGGGAAGAGCGGGTCGTATGGCAGTGCTGCTCGGTGAACTGCGGCTCGCGATGCGCGCTGCGGCTTCATGTGCGCGACGGATGCCTGCTCTGGGTCGAGAGCGATACGCGTCCCGAGTTTGACGGCGCCCCGCAGATGCGGGCCTGCCTGCGCGGGCGCTCGCTTCGCTCCTGGCTGGCGGCGCCGACGAGGCTCGACTATCCGCTTCGCCGTATCGGCTCGCGCGGATCCGGACGTTTCGAGCGCATCTCCTGGGACGAGGCGCTCGATACGGTCGCGTCGGAGATCAGGCGCGTGATCTCCGTGTACGGCAACGAGGCGATTCTGTGCACCTATGCGACGGGGCTCTACCCTATCGACGGCTCGCCCTTCGAGCGGCTCTTGAACTGCCTCGGCGGCTTTCTGGGCATCTACGGCGACTACAGCTGCACCCAGCTGCAGCAGGGCATGAGCTACCTCTACGGCGACGACGGCTACTGGACGGGGTCGGTGCTCGGGGAGGCCGAGAACGCGGAGCTCGTCGTGCTCTTCGGCAACAGCCCTGCCGACACGCGCATGGGCGGTGCCGGGGCGGGCTGGGAGTTCGAGCAGGCGCGGGAGAGGGGCGGCTTCAGGGTCGTCTCGATCGATCCGCGCCACACCGAGACCATCGCCGGGCACGGGGACGAGTGGATTCCCATCCGTCCCGGTACTGACGCGGCGCTCGTTGCGGGCATCGCCCACGTGCTCATCACCGAAAACCTCGTTGACCAGGAATTTCTCGATAGCTATTGCATCGGCTACGACGAATCAACGCTGCCGGCCACGGCACCGCGCAACGCGAGCTACAAGTCCTATATTCTCGGTGAAGGCGACGACGGCATCGAAAAGACGCCCGCCTGGGCAAGCGGGATCACCGGGGTTCCCGAGACGCGCATTGTCTCTCTTGCCCGCGAGATGGCTGCGGCGCGCCCGCTTTTCGTAGCGCAGGGCTGGGGCGTTCAGCGCCATGACAACGGGGAGTCCACGGCGCGCGCGATCGCGATGTTGCCGATTCTGACGGGAAACGTCGGTCTGCCTGGCACGAATGCGGGCGGCCGCGAGCGCTTCGTGCCCTTCGTCGTGCCCGAGGATCCCGTCGGTGAGAACCCGGTGAAGGTCAAAATCCCGGCCTTCTGCTGGCTTGACGCGGTCGAGCGGGGTGCTGAGCTCACGGCGCGCAACGCCGGGGTGCGCGGAGCCGAGCGGCTGTCTGTCCCGGTGAAGCTCATCGTCAACCATGCGGGCAACTGCCTCACGAACCAGCATGTGGACATCAACCGCACCCACGACGTGCTCTCTGACGATTCGAAGTGCGAGTTCATCGTCTGCATCGATGTCCACATGACCGATTCGGCGCGCTACGCCGACATCGTGCTGCCGGACGTCGCCCGCGTCGAGCAGGAGAACCTGCTGTCGACAGGAAACGCCGACATCGTGCGCGGCCTCGTGCGTGGCGAGGACTGGGATGCCCGCCGAGCCGAGCGGCGGCGGGCGTGGGATATGGCGGCAGACCTCGCCGAGCGGCTCGGGGTGCGCGCGGCCTTCGAGCAGACAGCGTCCTCGTGCGAGGATCTTGCCCGCCGCCGCTTTGAGGTCGCCGCCGCACGTGACTCATCACTGCCCTCTTTTGAGGATCTTGAAGATTTGCGCCTCTGGCGTAGTCCCTATACGGGCGATCGCGTCGCCTATGCGGCGTTTCGAGCCGACCCTGAAACGCATCCGCTCGCAACGCCGTCGGGAAAGATAGAGATCTATTCTGAGCGGCTCGCCGAGGCGGCGCGAAGGCTCGAATACGCATCAGACCAGGACATCCCAGCGATTCCTGCCTACGTGCGGGAGCGGGAGGGGGCCGATGCGCCCCTTCGGGCGGAGTATCCCTTCCAGCTTATCGGCTACCATTGCAGGCAGCGGACGCATTCTTCCTTCGGCAACGTTAAGGAGCTCAACGCGATCGCTCCGCACGAGATGCAGATGAACCCGATCGATGCGCAGCAGCTCGGAATCCGCAAGGGCGAGCGGGTTGTCGTCGAGAGCGAGCGGGGTGCGCTTGCCATCGCGGTGCGCATCACGCCGCGCATCATGCCCGGCGTGCTCGCGATCCCGCAGGGAGCTTGGCAT
>CAYWNN010000149.1:0-2697 GCA_964459685.1 uncultured Coriobacteriaceae bacterium | reverse complement strand
CGTGTGCTTAAAGCTCGTATGCTGGATCTTCCTGCGGGAAATGATGCAAGTGCGTATGCGCGCGCATGGGCACGCGAACGCACACCAAACAGCATCTTGCTTGATGCGGAGGCCTGCGGACTTGCTCCAGATGGGGGACAACTTTTTGTAGACGGTCCCCAGCCAGGTGATGTGCTCTGTCCTTTAGGGATGCACGGGCAATCTAAAAAGCTCTCCGATCTTCTCAAGGATGTGAAGGTTCCGGCATCTGAACGCTCGGCAGTATGCGTGGTGCGCACCGCCCCTTCGGGCAAAATCGTGTGGGTCGCGGGGATTCGAGCAGATGAGCGCGCTCGATGTCGTCCTATGTCTCGCAAGCTAGTAGAATTATCAGTCTGAATCGATGTGAGGAGGCATTCAATGGAGGCAGTACACCCGGATGTGAGCGAGGTTTTGCTCGATGAAAGCGAAATCGCCGCAATTGTCAAACGCATTGGTGCAGAAATAACCGAAGACTACGAGGATAAAAACCCCTTGTTGATAAGTGTGCTCCGCGGCGCCTGCGTGTTCATGGCAGATCTCATTCGCGCTATCAAATGCCCTCTCTCGATCGACTTTATGGACATATCAAGCTATGGCAGTGGCACCAAGAGTTCGGGCGTAGTGCGCATTGATAAAGACCTCATTACCCCCATCGAGGGGCGCCACGTCATTATTGTTGAGGACATTTTAGACTCGGGACTCACCCTGAGCTACCTCAAAAAGAACCTTGAGGCGCGCGGTCCCGCATCAGTTGAAATTGCTGCCTTCACCGTAAAAGATGTGCCTCAGCGTCCAGCCGATGTAACTCCTCGCTACGTTGGCACACATGTGCCCAATAAGTTTGTTGTGGGCTATGGCTTGGACTATTCTGAACGGTATCGTAATTTGCCCTATGTAGGGGTGCTTAAAAAAGAAATCTATTGCTAGGAGCGTCGCGTGCCCCAAGATAACGACAATAAGTCTCGGTATCAATCTCAAGGAGGTCCCCAGCGCAATCGCGTAAGCACGATCTATATCATTCTGGGTCTCCTTCTTATCGTTTACCTTGCAACAACTGGCCGCTCCATGTTCGACTCAAGCGGAGTTGAGCTTACTACCAGCGAGTTTGTGCAGGCGGTAAAAGATAACCTCGTAGAAGAAGTTATCTATCACACGTCTGACGGCTCTCTTACTGGCACCTATTGGGAAGACGCTGCAGCTAAGCGTTCCAACGAAGAAACTATCGAGTTCTACAGCACCTATGTGGGCTCAGACTCTCTGCAAGAGCTCATGGCGGAGTACCCCGATACCGTCTTTGATATTGATACGAGCTCGGGCGACCTGTTCGAGTCGATTCTTATAACGGTTATTCCTACGCTCATCATGGCGGGGATACTCATCTTTTTCATATCGCGCATGCAGGGTCAAAATGGCCAGGCTATGAACTTTGGCAAAACGAATGCGCGAACCAGCGATGAGGACCGTCCAACCACGAAGTTTTCCGACGTGGCAGGGATTGACGAGGCGGTAGAAGAGCTTCAGGAAGTCAAAGATTTTCTTATTGAGCCCGAGCGCTACCAAAAGATGGGCGCCAAAATTCCGCGCGGTGTGCTTTTGGTAGGACCTCCCGGTACGGGCAAAACCCTTTTGGCTAAGGCAGTAGCAGGGGAGGCTGGCGTTCCCTTCTTCTCCATCTCGGGTTCTGATTTTGTCGAGATGTTTGTAGGCGTGGGCGCAAGCCGCGTGCGCCATCTCTTTAAGGAGGCAAAGTCTGCCGCACCTTCCATCATCTTTATCGACGAGATTGATGCTGTGGGGCGTCAGCGTGGCGCTGGACTTGGCGGCGGTCATGACGAGCGCGAGCAAACCCTCAACCAGCTGCTGGTAGAAATGGATGGCTTCGACGATAGCGAAACCGTTATTTTGATTGCAGCAACCAACCGACCCGATATTCTCGACCCGGCACTGCTGCGTCCTGGTCGCTTTGATCGCCAGATTACGGTAGATAGGCCGGATGTGGGAGGTCGCGAGAAGATTTTGAGCGTGCATGCTCAAGGCAAGCCGATGGACGAGTCGGTGAGCTTTGAGGAGCTCGCAAAGCTCACCCCTGGCTTTACCGGAGCCGACCTTGCAAACCTTATGAACGAAGCAGCGCTGCTTGCAGCGAGAAGGCGCAAAACTGAAATAGGTCATGACGAGGTAGAAGAAGCTATCGAGCGCGTTATTGCAGGCCCCGAGCGCAAAGGGCGCATCATTACCGAGTCTGAGCGCAAGGTTATTGCCTACCACGAAAGCGGGCATGCCTTGGTGGGCCATCTGTTGGACAACGCCGACCCCGTGCACAAGATTTCGATTATCAGTCGTGGTCAGGCGCTGGGCTATACGCTTCAGATGCCAGAAGAAGACCACTTCCTGCAAACGCGGAGTGAGATGCTCGACCAAATCGCTACTTTGCTGGGAGGTCGTACGGCAGAGGAACTTGCCTGTGACGATATAACCACCGGCGCTTCAAACGACCTTGAGCGTGCCACCAAGTTGGCGCGCGAAATGGTAATGCGTTATGGCATGAGCGATGAGCTGGGCACACAGGTGTTTGGCGAAGCTCAGCATCAGGTATTCTTGGGTCGCGATTATGCCAACCACCAAGACTATTCTGCAGAAACTGCCAAGCGCATCGACGACGAAGTGGCGCGCATT
>CAYWNN010000148.1:0-2729 GCA_964459685.1 uncultured Coriobacteriaceae bacterium | reverse complement strand
CCTTAGAGTGCATAATTTCTAAGATAGGAATTAGGTAGGCTAAAGTTTTTCCGCTTCCTGTAGGCCCTTTATATAACAAATTCTCGCCTTTTTTAATGATAGATAAAGACTTAATTTGCCCTAAGGAAGCATCCTTATAGCCTTGCCTAGATAAACTCTCTAGCATTAATGAAGATAAATTTAATCCTTTAAAAGACATGTCATTATTATACATTTTTTCTTCCTTTTTGCCTTAAAACTTAAAGAGCTTTTTGCTAATATAAGACTTATGAAAGTCTTGCTTAAAAAACCTTATGGCTTTTGTGAAGGTGTCCATCTATCTTTTAAAAAGATTAAGGAAATTAGAGAGGAAAACTTAGATAAAAACATCTATGTTTACGGAGACCTTGTTCATAATAAGGATGCACTTAAAGAGTTAGAAGAAATAAAAGTTAAAACGATAGATAGAAATGAAAAATCCTTCTTAGAAAATATTTCCTCTCTTTCTAAAGACGACATCCTCGTTTTCAGTGCGCATGGCCATGAAGAACATTTAGAAGAAATCTTAAAAGAAAAAGGCATTAAGTTCTATGACTTAACTTGCCCTAAAGTTAGTAAGATTCATGAGATTATAAAAAAAGAAACTTCCTTAGGAAGAGAAGTTATTTATCTAGGAAAGAAAAATCATATAGAGGCGATATCATCTACATCTATAAGCAACAAAGTTTATTTATATGACATCAACGAAGTTTTTGACTTCTCAAAAATAAATAAAGACAACCCTATCGTTATTAATCAAACAACGTTATCTCCATTTGAACTCGAAAAACCTATAGAAGAAATTAAATCAAGATTTAAAAACGTAGAGATTATCGATTCAATATGCCTATCTAGTAAACTTAGACAAGAAAGTTTATTATCGCTCCCTAAGGATTTGGATTTAATACTTGTTGTTGGCAATAAACATAGCAATAATTCGATGACGCTATATCGACTTGCATGCCAGTCTTTCCCTAGTGCATCGATATATCGCATCGATAATAAAGACGATTTGAAAGATATTGAATTAAAAAAATATCGCTACGCAGCGATTGTTTCAGGCGCTAGTACACCTAATAGGATAGTCGAAGAAATAGAAACAATCTTAAAAAAGATTTAAATAATTTTAGGATACTCCTCGTGGTCGACGATAATAACTTCTAAGGAAGGATCGATTGAAAGAAGAACACTTTTCATTTTTTCCATGAAGATTTTTTCTACTTCATGATAGACATTTAAATAATTATATTTATTTAAAACGATGTCTCTACGAACATGATGAGGGGCGTCTCCAGAGATATAGATGTCTGCGCCTAATTCTTTTGCTAGTTCAAACCTTCTAGAACCCCCACCTCCAATAATCGCAACTTCTTTAACTTCTTTAGTGCCGTAATTAAGTAGTTCCACTATTGGTAAAGAAAAAGTTTCTTTAAACATCTTTGCAAACTCATGAACTTCCATTGGCTTAGGAAGCGTTCCTAATCTTAAACTTAATTCACGGGCATCACCCCTAATGTTTATGGCGCCTATTTTTTCTAGCAAGGCGTCATTCATTCCTTGTCCAAGTAACCCAGCATCAAAATTTGTATGGAAGGAATATATGGGCACTTTTGTTTTTAGCATTTTCTCGTATAACGCTGCTTTAATTTTATCACTTTTAAGTACTTTCCCTTTTGGACCAAAAATAAAAGGATGGTGTGTAATAATTAAATCTAAGTCATTAAAAGAAGAGATTTGCTTATAGACGATGTCATCAAAATCTAAGCAAAGTAGAATCTTTTTTGTGTCTACTTTAAGTTCATTCATCATTAACCCGACACGGTCATAAGATTCTTTATTTCTTTTTGGGTAAAACTTTGCTAATTGTCTAAGTAGTTTCTTCGTCTCCATAATAATTTAGCATCCTTTCTAAATGTTTCTTTGTCTCTTCTTTTTTCTTTTTATCGACTTTATTGTTGTTAATAATTGATAATAATCTTTCTTTTTCTTTATCTAAATAAGCGTCAAAACATTCGCTTTCTTTTAGATTAATTCCAAAGAGCAATTCTTCTTCTGAATATTCTTTCTTACCTTTAACAAAGCGCATAATGATATAAAAGATTCCCTTATCTAGAATCAATACTTCTTTATCGATGATAAACCCTAATGATGTTATCTCCTTTCGCAGTAAAGGAAGCTCACTATGGGAATCGATGAGAAGATATTCAACATTACTTATTTTATCTTGATATTTTTTTAAGATATCGATTATAAGTCTAGAACCTAAACCTGCGAATATAACAAAGTTATCATCCTTATCTAAAAACGATAAATCATTACCTAAATAAGATGTTACCCTCTTTAAATGTTTGGTATTCTTTACTAAGTTTAAATAAGGTCCTTTTTTATTTTCAATCGCTTTGATGCGATTAACTTTATCTTCTATTAAAGTTTCTAAGATTCCATGATCTGCTCCAACATCATAGACATTGACGTTAGGTAAAACTAATTTGGAAAGTTCAATTAATCGTTTCGATAAAGACATCTTTATTTAGGGTCGCGATAATCTCCTAACCTTTTACCTCTAGAAGGATGACGAAGCTTTCTAATCGCTTTAGCCTCAATTTGACGAATACGTTCTCTCGTAACTCCAAACTCTTTACCAACTTCTTCTAAAGTACGCGGATGATTATCATCTAAACCATATCTAAGTCTAAGGACTCTTTCTTCTC
>CAYWNN010000147.1:0-2761 GCA_964459685.1 uncultured Coriobacteriaceae bacterium | reverse complement strand
CTCAACGATATAGATGCTCTAACAAAAGCCGTAGACAATCCCGATCCGAGCTGTGGTGCGGTATGTGCTGTCATGCTTGAATGCGTGCAAGGCGAGGGTGGAGTGTGGCCTGCCAGCCCAGAATATCTCCAGGCAGTATCTGAGCTGTGTCATGAGCGGGGTCTTTTGCTCATGATAGACGAGGTACAAACAGGCTTTTTCCGCTGCGGTGCTCCATTTTCCTATCAGCTCTCAGGCATTGTGCCCGATATCGTGAGCATGGCTAAAGGCATTGGCGCTGGGTTCCCCATGGGAGCCTTTGCTGCGCGTGATGTAGTTGCCGACCTTATGACTCCGGGAGATCACGGCTCTACCTTCGGAGGCAACGCCTTAGCAAGTGCATGTGGCAGAGCAGCTATTGAGACACTTATTGAAGAGGGAATAGGCGAGCATGTTATTGCATGCGGAGCTCATATGAAGCAGATGTTCTCAACGCTTCCTCATGTTGTTGATGTGCGTGGTCATGGTCTTATGCGTGCTATTGAATTGGATGTTCCTATTGCAAATGACTTGGTAGAAGAAGGGCTTGCCTGTGGTCTGGTTCTCAACCACATAGGCGACAGCATTATTCGCTTCTTGCCACCTCTCGTTATCACCGAGGAACAAATCGACATCGTGGCAGATCGCCTACGTCAGCTCATCGAAAAGCTAGCTTAACCATGTTTTGTACGATAGCGGCGCAGAGCTTTGCTGTCGCGCGTTCAAAGCTGGGGTAGTCGATATCTGATGTGTCGTTTGCTCCGTCAGAGATGGCACGAACAATAACAAAGGGCACTTCATTAAGCCAGGCAACCTGTGCTATTGCAGTACCTTCCATCTCACAACATGCCGCATCAAAATCGTGCGCAATACGCGCATTTGCTGCCTTATTTGCAATAAATTGGTCGCCAGATGCTATACGACCTTTCATGATGTTTTTTTCAGGTGCGAGCTTTTTGGCAGCTTCGAGCGCAAGACCTTGAAGCTGCTCATCAGCCTCAAACGAGAACACAGCTATACCGGGAATCTGTCCTGGTGCATAGCCCAAAGACGATACATCAAGGTCGTGGTGTACACAGTCGCTCGATACCACTACATCGCCAATGGAAAGCTCATCGCTTAAGGAGCCGGCAACGCCCGTGTTGATGAGATGAGTTACCTGAAAACGCTCAATAAGAAGTTCAGCGGCAAGCGCTGCATTCACCTTACCAACGCCACAGCGCACAACACAGACATCGCAGGTATCGAGCGTGCCCTCCCATATATCTAGCTGAGCGATGTTGTGGTGGCGTACATTCTGCATGTTGCTATGGAGGAGTTCTACCTCAACATCCATAGCTCCAATAATGCCAAGCTTTATGCTCATAGCCACCCTTATTCGTCTTTCCAGCTGTTCTCAATGCTTCGAATTTTTTGCAATAGGAACTCATTTGTTGGTACGAGGATATTGTGTTCATGGGCACGACGACATACCTCTCCTGCAAAGGAGTCAACCTCAGTAGGGTTGTGCATAATTCTGTCCTGCGCCATTGAAGGTCTGCTATTGAGATCAAGACCCTCCATTAAGGTAACCATATACCAAAGATCTTGCTCTTGAATATCTATGCCTTCTGCTTTAGCAACAGCTATAACCTCGCGCATGGCTGCAACAAAGAGCATAAACAGCTTGTTGGCATGATAGGTGCCATCTTCACGGCTTCCTATAACATCGCCGTAGGTAGCATCAAAGGCAAAGCATACTTGGTTGATACCAGTGTTGAGCATGAGCTTAACCCACATGCGATAGAGGATGTCATCCCATTGTGAGAAGGGTAGGTGAGCATCAGATAGAACGGACGCTACTTGTTCGACAATCGCATGAGGGGTATGTTCGAGAGGACCAATTCGTATCTCTCCAGGATTCGAATAGCTCATGTCATTGCCAATGCGCATGGCATCCATGCCCTGTGCTATAGCTCCACACACATGCTCCCAGCCATATACCTTTGCGATTTCTTGTTCGCTTGTGATGCCATTGAGTATGGAAATGATGCAGGTATTGGGGCTCAATAAGGGTCCAATAAGTGGGAGCGCTTGGCTGAGCGCAGGGGCCTTTGTGGCAACAATTATGAGTTCAACGGAGCCATCAAGCGAGGCGATGTGCTCGGGGGTTTCTGTGCGAAAGTTTACCGCTTGATTGTTTACACGATAATCACGGTGCTTATCTCGAGACAGGCGCTCTTCGCTTACAACAAAGCTTACGGCATCATGACCTAAATGTTTGCAGGCTATATCCGCAAACATAAGACCCAAGGCTCCCTTACCAATAATGGCGATACGCGGTTGTAGTTGGCTCATAACATACCTTTCATGCCTATCATGTGTTGAATTTGCCTGAGCGCCGTGGTGACTCATCACGCCACGGTCGCACTCGATGTTGTTATATGAAAACCATGTCCAAATAATCTTAAAACAAATGCCGCAGGGCGCAGCAAGAAGCCGAGTACAATGTTTGCTTGTAACATCCTATGAACTAATAGCTGGCGATATCTTGGTCATATTGGGGAAGCATCGCATAAGAGAGGTTATCAATGCATACACAGTCTGTACCAGATACCGCGTCCATGGCGGACGCAGGAGCTGCATCGGATACATCGACGAGCACAGACGCGCTGCCCATTAAACTTATCCTTACCGACATAGACGGCACCATCTTGCCATATGGACAAGACCGTATATCAGAGCGCACTGCTCGGGCAATGCA
>CAYWNN010000146.1:0-2764 GCA_964459685.1 uncultured Coriobacteriaceae bacterium | reverse complement strand
GAGCAACTCATTCGTAATGAGTAGGTCGCTGGTTCAAATCCGGCAGATGGCACCAATCTAAATAGTTTGGGTCTACCAAAATTTACGTGGTCTTTGTAGGGTATTGATATTAAATATCCTTTTTATTCGGAGTAGTCACCACGTAAAATTTGGAGACCTTTGATTTGTTGACATAGTAAAAGTTACATGATACTTTAACAATGTACCAAAAAGTAGTGTAGAGAACTTATTAAATGAGTCACCATCTAATACTTTTATGGTTGTATATAATTAAAAATAGGCTTAAATATGAAACGTAAATCTTTATTCATAGTCGCTATAATTTGCTGTGTGTTTTTTGTTATATCAATGAGCGCTTGTTTTAGAGTAAGTTCTCATGTTATCTATGGTTTCGGCGATGCCGTGTGGTGGAGTGATGATCCGTATTTTTATTGGCACGAAAACGTGACTTATAGAAACGAGGTATATTCTAACAATATAAATTATAAAATCGACAGGGATGCGCCTGAGGAAGAGGTTCTCACGTTATATGGCAAAATGGAGGTGGCGGGAGAGATTACCCTTATAGAATTTGTACGTGGAGACTTAAGTCGGGGACTTTATTCCTTTGGAATTTATGTTTTCAGGACTGATGTGTGTTATTTGAGAGGTAGGTACACTTACAGCAAGGTAAGTGGAGAATCATACAATTACGAAGTGTATCTTATTGTGCAACACGCCTATGACACAAATATTGAAAACGATACTGACGGTGCGATTTCTGGAGATGAGATAGAATTGCCGTTTACAAATTTTACGATATATGTCACACTCGATAGTTGAACATTAAGTCATAAAATATATGATATAAAAAAAGAAATTTGCCCTTTATCTTTATGAAAACCACTTAAATCATATACAATTCTAATGGGAATGAAGAAACATACTACCTTGTAGAACTCGATAGTTCAATCTTGTGTTCTTGCTGTACACCATTTTTATAAAAAAACCTTAGATTTGCGCTAAATTTTAATTAAAAAGAGAGTTTTATGATACTATTTGCAAGTGGTAGAACAGATATATTAACTCATTATCCTAAATGGTTTATAAACCGCATTAAAGAAGGATACATTGATACTAGAAACCCATTTAATAGAAAACTAGTATCAAGAATTTATTTTAATAATGTAGACATCATTTTATTTTGTAGTAAGAATCCTATCCCTGCTTTTAAGTATTTAGATGAACTTGATTCTTCTCTACCTAATGTCCCTTTTGTATTTCATATAACCATCACTCCATATAATGAAGATATTGAACCAATAGCAGGTAAAATAAAAAAAGAAGTAATTGAAGGTGTTAAAACACTTTCTAAAAGATATGGTAAAGAACAAATCTTTTTAAGATATGATCCAATATTATTAAACGATAGATATACAACAGATTATCATATAAAAGCATTTAACAAATTAATTAATGAACTAAATGGATATATAGGAAATATTGTTATTTCATTTATCGATGATTATAAAAATGTAAGAAACAATTCAAAGTTTTTAAAATTAAAACCAATAACAGATAAAGATATAGATTATCTTGGTTATCATTTTGGAAAGATAGCAAATGAAAACAATATAAATATATTCACTTGTGGAGAAGATAGAACATTAAAAGAATATGGTTTTATAAAAGGATCTTGTATTTCTAAAGAATATGCTACTAATTTATTAAAAGCTCTAAATAAAACAGCAAAATTTAAAAAGCAAACAGCAAGAAAATATATGAATTGTGATTGTGTTCAAATGGTTGATATAGGTGAATACAATTCATGTATGACTAGATGTAAATATTGTTATGCAAATTTTGATGAAACAAAAATAGATCTAAACTATAAAGAACATGATGATAATTCATCACTACTTATAGGACATATTGAACCTGATGATATCATAAAAGAAAGAAAATAGTGCGTTTTAGCAGGGTTTTTTATGCTAAAACGCAGGTTTTTTCAATTCAAAATAAAAAGATATACCTTCTGGTATATCTTAAATTTTTATGGTGGCGTCCCGTGCAGGAGTCGAACCCGCAACCTCTTGGTTCGTAGCCAAACACTCTATCCAGTTGAGCTAACGGGACACTATATATATTCTACCTAAATAAAAAACTTTTATCGAAATAAAAGTTCAGTAGTAATTTTAATTTTTAACTGGTCGGGGCGACTGGATTTGAACCAGCGGCCTTCTGCTCCCAAAGCAGACGCGATACCAAGCTACGCTACGCCCCGAGCGTTTATTTATTATATATGTATGATGGTTCTTATTCAACAATTATTTACTGAAACTGGGGCGTAAACAGGCATAAAAATTAGCAATTTCTTGACTAAAATTTTTTCAATAATAAACTTAAAAAACATCTTAAAATTTTATAAAATATTTCTTGGCATTTAATGCTTTTAAAATTAGTGGAAAGGAAAATATTGTAATGGATATTGTTGGAAGAATTTCAGAAGAATTAAATATAAAACCAACTCAGGTTCAATCAGCAATCACCTTAATTGATGAAGGGAATACAATCCCTTTTATTGCACGTTATAGAAAAGAAGTAACTGGAAATTTAGATGATGCACAACTTAGACAACTAGAAGAAAGATTAACATATCTTAGAAACCTAGAAGAACGTATTGCTACAGTTTTAAAATCAATTGATGAACAAGGAAAGCTAACCGATGAATTAAAAGAACAAATTGAAAATGTTCAAACGCTTGCTGAACTTGAAGATATATATA
>CAYWNN010000145.1:0-2781 GCA_964459685.1 uncultured Coriobacteriaceae bacterium | reverse complement strand
TTGCTCCTATGATGGGCTCGAGAGCTGGGAATTTATTTTGTGTCCGCCGCGATTTGTATAACTGGGATGAAACAAATCGAAGGGGGAGTGCAACATGAGTCCAAAACTGTGTAGCTACCGGTCGTATACCTTTTGCTCGCTATTAATCCTTGTGTTTGGTCTTGTGTTAAGCCTTGTTCTTGGCAGTATGGCTTGTGCTCGTATGACATATATGGAGCAGCTGTTTTCATCGACAGATACACAAAAGGTTGTCGTTCGTGAGGGCGATAGCTTATGGAATCTCGCAGAGAGCTATGCGGTTGAGGGAATTTCTACTAAGTATCTCGTCGAGTTCATTATGGACGTTAACGATCTTGAATCTGCAGAGTTGCATCCGGGAGATGTGCTCTATCTTCCCGTGACAAGTTAGAGAGTTTTTTGCGACAAACAAGAGAGCCTCTTGCTGTGAGTGAGTGAGTTTCCTGCGTCGAGTGAACGGGCTTCCTGTGGTACTGTTCTGATAGCCGGACTTCGAGGAGGCTTGTATGCGTTGTCCAAAATGTGGATGCACCGATTCGCGTGTTGTTGATTCTCGACCATCTGACAATGATGAAGCTATTCGCAGGCGCAGAGAATGCGCCGACTGCAATTTCCGTTTTACCACCTACGAGCGACGAGAAGAAACACCCATTAGTGTTCGCAAAAAAGACAATAGCTGCGAGCTGTTCGACCGTCAAAAAGTGATGCGCGGGCTCCTCACAGCTACGGTTAAGCGTGACATTCCCATTGAAACGCTCGATACCCTTATCGACGATATTATTGGTGAGCTGCGCGACGAAGGTATTTCCGAGATTTCCTCTGCCCACATTGGAGACATGGTTATGAAGCGTCTCCTTGAGCTTGATAAGGTTGCCTACGTACGCTTTGCCTCCGTCTATCGTGACTTTAAAGACCCAGAAGAATTTGTAACGACCTTGAAGGCACTATCATGAGTAATTTCCCACACATTCAAGTAAAAATTAAACGCCTCGACGCATCCGTTGAGCTGCCCTCCTATGCCTATGCAGGAGATGCAGGGCTCGATTTGCGTGCGAACGAGGATGTCGTTTTAGCGCCGCATGAGCGTCGCCTCATTAGCACTGGCTTGGCGCTCGCTATACCTGATGGCTATGCTGGATTCGTGCAGCCTCGAAGCGGCATGGCTCTGCGCCTGGGACTTTCTATGGCTAATACCCCAGGCCTTATTGATGCTCATTATCGTGGTGAGTTGAAGGTGCTTGCCGTTAATTTAGACAACGAGAAGCCAATAGTTATAGAACGTGGTGAGCGCATCGCACAGCTTGTTATTCAGCAAGTGCCTGTAGTTGAACTTGTTGAGGTTGACGAGCTCGATGAAACCGATAGAGGAGCGGGCGGATTTGGCTCAAGCGGTGTGCAGTAGTAAATTGGAGAGCTGCGACTTTAGCTTATACGAATAGGAAGGGTATACGGGATGGATTCGTTTTTCAAAATCAGCGAAAGAGGTTCGTCCGTCGGACAAGAAATTCGCGCTGGTCTCACAACCTTTTTAGCCATGGCATACATTGTTGTGGTTAACCCTGGCGTTCTTGCTTATGCCGGGATTCCCGCAAGTGCAGCAGTTACCGCTACTTGTATCTCCGCAGGCATCATGACGATGCTCATGGGTCTTATTGCAAACCGCCCAATAGCGCTTGCCGCAGGCATGGGAATCAATGCAACGGTTACCTATACCCTTGCTCCTGTTGCTGGCTGGCAGGCGGCTATGGCAGTGGTCTTTGTGGAAGGCATTGCCATTTTGATTTTGGTAGTTTGCGGCTTGCGTGAAGCCATCATGGATGCCATTCCCGTATCTTTGCGTCATGCCATCTCTATTGGTCTTGGTCTCTTTATTGCCATGATTGGTTTGGGTAACGCCGGCATTATTGTTGCTAACGAGAGCACCTTTGTTTCTCTGGGCAGCGTAACCGATCCAAACTTTATTGTGGGCGCCGTCTCCATCGTTGCAACCATTGTTTTGTGGGCATGTAAGGTACGAGGCGCCCTGCTTATTAGCGTAATTATTGCCGTTATCGCTGGCATTCCCTTAGGCGTAACGTCAACACCTTCAGGTATTGTGAGCGCCTTGGATTTCTCAACCTTTGCTGCACCCTTCCAGGCAGGTGAAGACGGTGTTATGGGCATCGTGAAAGTGTTCACTACACCTACGCTTTTAGTATTTGCCTTCTCGCTCATGATGAGCGACTTCTTTGACACCATGGGAACGGCTATGGCTGTTGCCAAGCAGGGTGAATTCTTAACTGAAGATGGCAAAGTTGAAGGTATCCGTGAGATTCTCATTGTTGACTCTGCGGCTGCTGCAATGGGTGGCTTCTGTGGCTCTTCTTCGGCTACTTCCTTTGTTGAGTCGGCTTCTGGTGCAGCAGACGGTGCGCGTACCGGTTTGTCCATGTTGGTATGCGGCGCACTCTTTTTCCTCGCTGCCTTCTTCTCACCGCTCATTAGCATTGTGAGTTCATCTGCTACCTGCGGTGCATTGGTATTTGTTGGCTTCTTAATGATGAGTGAGGCGCGCGAGCTCAACTGGTCGGACCTTCTGGAAGGTTTTCCGGCATTCATGATTGCCGCAGGCATTCCGCTTACCTATTCGATTTCCTCGGGCATTGGGCTTGGCTTTATTTCCTATATTGTTGTAGCCCTGGCTACCGGCAATGTGAGTAAGGTAAAGCCGCTTATGTGGGTTGCAAGCTTCGCCTTCATTATTTACTTCTTCATGCTCTAGGC
>CAYWNN010000144.1:0-2794 GCA_964459685.1 uncultured Coriobacteriaceae bacterium | reverse complement strand
CCCCAGCCTTGTGCGTGTAAAGCACCTGCGCTAGCCGTTGCGCCAATCGCCCGAAACATCTGTGCTTTCTGCATTATCCATAGCAGGCACGTGCGGTTGGTAGTGTAACACATCTGTTTGTAAGTGCTAAAACTTATATCTATATTTCTGTTCATGCACACGGCTTGCCATAATACAATAGGTCCCTGGAATATGAAGCACCTTAACGAACAAACTAGAATCACAGACATGGCACACAACATGAACTCAATCAAACTTGGGCATATAGCAGATGCCCTTGCTCAACATAACATGCTTATACCTGAGCTATCGAATGTCGAAAGCCTTGGGGCACAGGACCTCGAAATATACGGCGCCTCCCATGATTCGCGGACGGTAGAGCCCAACAATATCTTTGTATGCAAAGGACTACGCTTCGAAGCCTCGTATTTGCTACAGGCTCTTGAGCGCGGCGCTGTTGCCTATGCATGTGAAGAAGCGCTTGCTCAAAGCTTGGAAGAGCTCGCGCCTCATACTCCTGCGCTTGTGGTGCACAACATCCGAGAGGCTATGCCTATTGTTGCGCGCATCGCTTGGGATAAGCCAGATGAGCGGCTCAGTATTGTGGGTATCACCGGCTCTAAGGGCAAAACCACTACAACATATATGCTTCGCAATATGATTGATGGCGATGAGATAGGAGCTCACGCTGGTCTTTTGGGCTCTGTTGAATACTACGATGGCACAAGCACCGTCTTTTCTAGTAATACTACTCCGGAAGCTCCCGAACTCTATCAGCGGCTCACCAATGCAGCAAACAGCAATCTCACCATGGTTATGGAGGTGTCGAGCCAGGGCCTCAAATACGGACGGGTACAAGGTCTCACCTTTGATATAGCGGTGCTTACCACGCTTGGCTGCGACCATATCTCCCCGTATGAACATTCTTCTCTTGAAGACTATATAGCCTCAAAGATGCTCCTCTTTGGTCAGGCACGCTCCGCCGTTGTTGAAGGTAGTTTGCTTGAGCGCACAGAAGTTGCCCAAGCTACTCGCGGCATGGAACTTATCAGCTTCTCTGCTCACGACACCTCGTGCGACGTCTACGCGTCAGACATCGTGTTGACCGATAGTGGAGCACAGTTTGTGGCACATACGCCCACATGGCAGGCTCCCATGGAAGTGTGCATCCCCGGAACCTTCAATGTAGATAACGCCCTATGCGCCATTGCAGTTGCGTACAAGCTAGGCATAGCACAAGAACAAATTGCAAAAGGTCTTGCAAGAACAAGAGTTCCTGGCCGCATGGAATGTGCTACGAGCAAAACGCAGGATGTTATAAGCATTATCGATTTTGCTCATAATGGTCAGTCCTTTGAACGCTTCTTTGAATCCATCAAAGAGATATATCCCCATCACTTCGTAGCAAGCGTTTTTGGCTGTACGGGAGTTAAGGGACTGGACAGACGCGTACAGATGCCCCCTATCGCGGCAAAGTATTCAGATGTGTGCATATATACCGAAGACGATCCTGGAAAAGAGCCTCTCGAAAACGTCATTGCCGACATGATAGATGTCACTCCAGCAGAGGCTAACTATCACGTTGTGCTCGATCGCAAAGAAGCCATCTTTTATGCGATGGAACAGGCATATGCATCCGCAGCACAAGGAGTTCCCGCCGTGGTATGTGTGCTTGGCAAGGGGGACGAGCGGCGTATGATACGCGCAGGTGGCCCAGAACCTTGTGAGTGCGATCGCGATATGGTGGAACAAGCAATTCACTATTTTGATAGGACTTGAACCACTAAATACCTGCAAAGCGTGCTTTGAGGAGCCTTGCCACCTTTTGTGAAGGGGTATAGTTTAGCCCTCGTGAACCAACTGCGGCAGCGCATGCGTAACGCCACGAGCCGCCGATGCTCCAAGCACTACTTTAATAACGTCGGGCACAAGAAACGGAATGCTGCCTACAGCACAGGCTTGCAGCACGGTTATGTTGCTAACATACGCCAGCCATACAACACCTAGGGCGTGTGTCACCATCAGCAAGACAACACAGCATAGCACCTGCATCTTTACACTGAGGTCCATTGTTTTCTGACGTGTGCGAATGAAGCTGCATAGCGCCATGCCAAGTACGAAGCCCCAAATGTAGCCACCAGTAGGACCAAACAAAACGCCAATACCTCCTTGCATGCCACTAAACACTGGCATGCCAACAGCTCCTAAAATGATATAGAGCGCAACCGCGCAAAGTGCGCGTTTGGGAGAGAGTGCAAGACCAACAAAGGCAATTGCCATGGTTTGCAGCGTAAAGGGCACGGGTCCAACAGGAATATACACCCAGCTTGCAACCGCGATGATGGCAACGCCTGCTGCGATGTACGCAATGTCGTGGGTTGTGAATGATTTCTTCATATCGTTGCTCATAATAAAATCCCTTACTTTTGGACTTGCTCAAATCTATTTGTGCGGTATCCTCTTGTGGTCATGCTTTTGTGTCCCCATCGTCTAGCGGCCTAGGACTCCGCCCTTTCAAGGCGGCAACACGGGTTCGAGTCCCGTTGGGGGCACCATTTTTTTTCGGTTTACCCTCAACTGGGATGCCAAAGGCGAAGTCAGAAAAATCACCACGTTCGTACTTTTCAACATCAGCCTCAATTTTTCCAAGTGTATCAAGCAATCTTTCAACCTTGTCTGTACTCTCGGGTGGAAAGGACATTATCTTCTCGTTATCCAAGACCTCACCTCTTCCATGGGCTCAGGAAACATAAGCCGCCACTTTTGCGACCATCCTGCATTTTTTGCCTTGGTT
>CAYWNN010000143.1:0-2796 GCA_964459685.1 uncultured Coriobacteriaceae bacterium | reverse complement strand
CCACGCGCTTTCTTCAACATATAGTTTTTGCGCGCCAAGACCAGCACCCACCAAAAGCACCGCTGCGCACACTCCCAGCACACACACCAGCACTAAGCGGCGGCGCAGGCGCTTCGAGTAGTAGCGCAGCGGGGTGAAGGTGGGCACAAGTATCGACATATAACCACACACACTTCAAAACAGACACCAGCTGAGCAACGGGCATCAACATCAACTGATGCAACTGCAAAGCTAATATTTCACACGACGCATAAAGCGGAGCGCTATTCCAGCTACACATACACCCATCGCACCGAGCGCAATTACCCAAGGACCATGTCCGGTAGAAGGCAGTGTGCTAGCCACCTCTGTGCAGACTACCGTTTGTGCCTCATCGTATAGGTTGGCATGCGAGGCAATGAGCGCATCATCCATATAGAGCCGCTCGAAACAAACGAGTTCTTGGCCTGCATACTCGCTCGCATCTAAGGAGAAGCTAATATCTATCTCTCCGCTGGAGCTTTCAGCAACGAATTCTGTTTGTACTGACAAAGGGGTTCCATCATCGTTGAGCAGCGTTTCTCCTGTATTCACGGATACCAAGGTGCTTTCCAGGCGATACGTTTCATCAACAACCAAGCCTATATAGCTAACCTTATCAACCACTACAGCATCTTGCTGAGCCAATATTTCTTTGGCGTAGTTGCCATTGTGCGCATAGGTGCTCAGCCCAACAAAGTGTATGGTTTGGTCCACATCACCAAGGACTGCGTGCTCGGCGACCAAGCTCTCCTCACGATACAAGCGCTGCATAACAGTTACTGCAACACCTGTACAAGACTCTGCAGGAACCTCCATATAGACCAGCACTTCACCGCTTGACTCTTCGGGTGTTAACTCGATGACACTGCAGATAGGCTCGCCCTCACTATCTACCACTGCCTCACCGTTGACCGTATATACAAGCTCGCTCATCAACACATACGAGGTATCAGGTGTGAGATTGTCGTAGCTAACTACATCGACGATTGTGGTGTCAAAGCTCGCGTCTGTAAGCTCAACGCCGCTTTGTTCGCTATAAGCTTTTGTAGTGATACTGGGAAATGAAACAGTCTGTTCTTCTGAAAGCGCGTCGACATGTTCTACCAAGAGCACATCTCCCATATAGAGCTGCTCAAAAACTACAATGTCTTGCCCACACAAAGCACTCGCATCAAATGCAATCTCAAGCTCTTGTGTGCCAGAGGCATCCTCTGCAACAAATAGAAGCTCCGCTTGGATAAGTTCCTCGTTTTCGTCTGTTAGCAGCGCCTCATTTTGAGAGGAGTACAGCGAGGCAACGAGCCTATATTCTTGGCCGGCTTCGAGGTTTGTATAGCTTACCTGGTCAATCAACACAGTTGTATCTGTCGCAAGCTCTTCGTCTATGTTGGAGCTTCCTCCTCGTGCCCATGTCGAAAGAGAAGGGATACGAATTGTTTGTTGGGCATCATCGATGTCGGTATGTTGAGCTATTAATGTGCCACCTGCGTCGTATAAGCGCTCGTACACAACGAGCGTACGACCTGACAGATGAGATGCATCAAAAGTGATGCTGGCGGTAAATGTCCCATTCATATCAGTAGGCGTAAAGGTAAATTCCTGGGCAACCACATTGCCCTGGGCATCCGTTATAACCGTACCCGTTGCAGCATCAACTACCGACATACTGAGCCTGTAAGAAGCATCAACATTAAGCCCGGTGTAGCTTACGTCGTCAATAATGGTGAGCTCATCTGTAACGTAACCAATATTGCTTCCCGTTTCTTCTGCTGAGGCGGAAGTTGCAAGCGTGATAGGCGTAAAGAGGTAGCCCACAAGATACTGATTTGCGCCTGTACCGCTCGAGTTAATAAGAAACGGCTGAAAAGAGTCGGGCACTCTTGATGCACGCTGAGCTATTTGCTGACCCACTGAATCGGCGTAAGTAGAGCTTCCGTCCAATCCTATTATGTAGCGCTGGATCCATGCACTAAGCCCGTCACTGCACCCCAAACACGCCTCGCTTATACTGCCGGTAAATGCATAGCTCACCAAAACATGGGTCATTCCGTAATACAGATCATCTGTCCATGCCTGTCCGTTGTAATAGGTACTTGGCCACATTGATGCATCAAAACCAGGGCCTTGGAATCCGTAGTACAAATATGCAATAAGCTCGTCGGTTCTATCGAGTGCGCCGTCGGCACAGCGAATCTGTGAAGTTGTGTATGTACCAGCTGCGGGGACAGTAGCCCTTGGACTTACGCAATGAGCGACGCCCGCACCACCATTAAGTGAAAATACCGGAATGGAGCCATAGTAATGGGCTGCAGCGCCATATTCCGACCAATGGTCCCAGCTAATACTTACCTGCGAAGGATAGGAGGCTGCTTGTGCTGCGGTGTAATCCGTATCCGTGGTGGAGCTCAGCGCGCATATCACCCCGAATATCACGGTAAACACAGTTATTAAAGTTGCCCCTTTACGTATGCGCTGTCTCATGAGACCTCCCTGTTCGGCTTACACCTCAAGCCTAGAAGGGGTCTACAACAAAGATCTTTCACCTAACTTGCCGCAACACAACATCAGCTGGCATAAGTCCAGCAGCGCGCGGTGATACACATGGACTCGCCATAAAACAACAAAGAGCGCCTTCCTCATATCTGCACAGGCATGCTCTTCGAGGCAGGCATGCCCCTTCCAAGCAGGTTTGCCCTTGCCGGTTTGTTGATATGGGGTTACACTACGTGCTACGCGTTGAGCTGCTACACGTTGATGCGGATGCACTATGTGTTG
>CAYWNN010000142.1:0-2819 GCA_964459685.1 uncultured Coriobacteriaceae bacterium | reverse complement strand
CGGTATACCTCAATTACCTGCGCTCTTTGCCGGAGGACGAATACAAATACATCTCTTCGGGCGCCATTGCGCAGGCGCTCTCTATGGGCGAAGTGCTGGTGCGCAAAGACCTCGCCTACACAAGCTCGGCGGGGCGTCCCAAGGTAGGCTATCTGCGCGCAGAACTTATTGCCGCCATAGAGGAATACCTCGGCTGCAACGTGCAAAAAAACGCCATACTCGTGGGCGCGGGCAGCCTCGGCAAGGCGCTGCTGTGTTACGGCGGGTTTGCAAAGTACGGCATAAACGTGGTGGAGGCATACGACAGCGACTCCGTCAAGGTGGGCACCGAGGTAGAGGGTAAAAAGATTTGCGACGTAAGCGAAATCGAGCGCGGCGCACAGCAGTTTTCGCCGTCGCTGGCCATACTCACCGTGCCGTCGTCGGCGGCGCAGACCGTGTGCGACAGACTGGTTGCCGCGGGCATAAAGGGCGTGCTCAACTTCGCGCCCGTGCAGCTGCGCGCCCCGCAGAGCGTGGTGGTGCGCAATATAGACGTAGCCGCAAATTTAGCGGTGCTTTCAAGCCTGCTGTAAAAATAATGCGTAATGCGTAATGCGTAATTAGAAATTAGAAATTAATAATTATAAATAAAAAATCGTTAAGGCGTGCGGAATTTTCCGTGCGCTTTATTTTGTTGCGGACGGAGGGGAACGGGCAGAATTTTTCGGGCGTTATTTGTAAATTTTCGGGCTTCATTTGCAAATAGTTGTTGACAAATCTCGAGGGGGGGGGGTATAATATCCTCACTATACGGCTAAAAAAAGCCGAAAATTTAACAGGAGGATATTTTTATGGATTGCAAAAATTGTGGTACGTCCAACCCGCACGACGCCGTATTTTGTAAAAAGTGCGGCAGTCGGTTAGACGGTATGCGCGTGTGCCCCGCGTGCGGCAAGCTCACCCCTTCCGAAGGCGATTTCTGCATAAACTGCGGCGCCGGCGAAGAGGCCCCGTCCCGCGCGCCCGCCACAGAGGTTGCGGCAACGTCTGTGGACGCGGCAGTTTTAACCCCGCCCGTTGCGGCGGCCGAAGGCGGATGGTGTGTGTTGGAAAAATACAGCCCGCTGCTCAAAAAGGTTTCGGCGCTGTTTGCCGTGCTCGCGGCGCTGGTGGGCATAATCTTCGTCTTTTTTATCGAATATAGCCTGACGGTAAGTTACAGCAGTTATTCAGAAAGCTATACGAATAGCAATTCGGCGGTAGGTATTTTTTACTTCTTTGGCGACGCCTACGATTTGCTTACTTCGGCAAAGACTTATGCCAATAACGCGCTCACCGCGGGCACGGTTTTTGCCACGGTATGCTGTGCCGTTGCATTGACCGTTACGGTAGTCTGCTTCCTTGTGGCGGCAGTAAGGGTATGGAGTGTGTTCAACGGCAAGACGGAAAAGGGGCTGCTCGGCCCCTGCGCGGCAACGTTCATTGCGTTTGTTTGCAGTGTTGCACTCTTCATGCTGTGCGTCTATACATATAACGATATCGCGTACAGCAGTACGTCATTATACGATTACGAAGAAATACTGTACAAAACGTCGCTCGGCGGCGCTACGGTTGCGGGCATAGTGCTCGGCGCGGTATTCCTTGCAATTTCTGTATTTGCCGAAATCGGCGCAAATATAAAGGTCGGCGGTCTGCGTAAGTGTGCGCCCCATGGCTTATTGGCCGCGGCGTCGCTCATATTCGGCCTCATCGCCATCGGCTTCCTTGCAAAGGGCGGGATATCGGTAGAGTATGAGTACAGCAGCTCGGCAAGCCAAACAACATATAGTATGTTATTCGGGCTGTTCGCGGGGTTTTCGCAAATAGCTTCCATGGCGCCCACGGAAAGGGACTCTGACTTCTTCGATATGTATTCTACAGAGCTTGCCCTCGCGGTGGTGCTGATAATTGCGGCGGTATTGTTCTGCGTGTTCTTTATCGTGGCGCTCTCTAAAATGCTCGGCTGCAAGGGAGAAGAAATTCCCTCTAATGCGCTTGGCTGCGCCATACTTGCGGGTATTTGCGCAATAATTTGCGGCGCAATGATGATTGCCTCCTCGCAGGTTATTGTTGAGTGGCTTACCGATTACGGCGGGGAAGATTATGCTTCGTCGTATTCGACGCCCGTAGTCATGATTGTATTCGGCGCGCTGATGGTGGTTGCCGCCGTTGTGTACAAATTCCGCGCAAATATCTCATCACTCAATTTAAACTGAATTTAAACTTAATTTAAAGCAAATGCGGCTGTGCAGTTCTGTGCGCAGCCGTTTTTTTATCGCAAAAAGCCCTATGGCGCGGGCAATTCTACTCACGGTAGAGTTGGTTTTTCGGGCGGTAGAGTCGTCATTTTAACTTGTAGAGCGGGTGGCGGTACTCTATACTTCCAAAATTTGCATTTTGCCTCGGCGGGTAATAAAATATCTGTGTAAAAAAGTTTTGGCGGCGGTTGCCGCAAAAGGAGCCTTCTATGACCGAATACAAAATCACCTGCTGTTCCACGGCAGACCTTACGGCGGAGCGCCTCGAAAAGTTGGGGTGCGCCTATGCAAAGTATCACTATATAGTCGACGGCAAGGACTATGCGGACGACCTCTACGCCTCGGTAACGCCCGAAAAGTTTTACGGCATGATTTCGGCGGGCGCAATGCCCACCACCTCGCAGGTCACCCCCGATGAGCTGTGCGAACTGTTCGAACCCATCCTCGCGGCGGGCTGCGACATTCTGCACATAGAGTTTTCTTCGGGGCTTTCGGGCGGCTGGCAGTCGGCCGTCGCCGCGCAGGAAATTATGCAGAAGA
>CAYWNN010000141.1:0-2821 GCA_964459685.1 uncultured Coriobacteriaceae bacterium | reverse complement strand
CGACGCTCCGTGGGCTCTACCTCCATCGCACATATGCGCAGCTGGGCAGCCGAGCACAACTGCTCGCTGTATGCTGCGGCACAAGCATGCGTTCGAGGTGAAGTGCCTATATCGGCTCAGGCTCGCCGTGGTACCACTTCCTTCTGTGAGGTGATAGAAGCAGGTCGCAGCATGGAAGGTGAACTAGTAAAGCTTGTTGAGGCAATTATTGAGCGCTCAGGCATTATTCAGGCGTATGAGGCAGAGCACTCAGTTGAAGCACAGGGTCGTATCGAAAACATCCACGAGTTCCTAGGAGTTGTGAGCGAGTTCGAAGAAACGCATGACGACTCAACGCTGCCTGCGTTTATGGAATGGCTTGCCCTGCGCACAGACTTGGACTCTTTGGCAGGTTCATCTTCTGCCGTTACCCTTATGACCATCCATGCAGCCAAGGGGCTCGAGTTTGGTGTGGTATTTGTTGCGGGCATGGAGGAAGGCATTTTCCCGCATGCCTCCTATGACGCCGATCCAGCAGAGCTGGAGGAGGAGCGTCGTCTTGCCTATGTGGCAATCACGCGAGCAGAAAGAGATTTGTACTTAACGCACGCCGCTACACGGCGTACCTATGGCTCTACTCAGGCACATCCTCAAAGTCGCTTCATCAGGGAAATACCAGATGAACATGTCAAAACCATAGGGCTTGGCTCCTCTGGTTTTTCGGGAACAGGATGGGAAAAACGAGGAGATCGCCGGGGCACCTTTGGCTCAGGCCAAGGCTCTGCGATGTATGGTGGGCAGGTCTTTGGTCAAAGCACCAGGTCTTCTCATGTGCAGCGTAGCCCAAAACCCATTCAGCGCGATGTTGCAAAGGCTCAAGAGGTCTTTGAAGTTGGGGATAACATATCTCACAAAACCTTTGGGCCGGGCGTCGTAGTTGCTGTTGAAGGCGACATGCTTGAAGTAAGGTTTTCACGCACAAACAAAACAAAGAACCTGCTCAAAGGCTTTGCTCCTATTGTAAAAATACAAAACTAAATGATGCGCCAATCGGGCTGTACCGCCATGCCCACGAGCTCAGGACCTGTATGCACTACAAGGGCAGCCGATATGCCCGAGGTAACGATCTCAAATGCGTTATGGATATCCTTCTGTAGCGCTTGGGTAAGCTCATCAAAATAATTAGCCGCAGGGGTACAGGCAAGTGCAAGACGCACACGCGAAAAGGCCTTGGAAAAGCTTTTTATGCAATGCACCTCTTGGCGAAGTGCGCGCTCCCAGCCACGAGCCTTCTTATAGGTGCGATAGATGCCTTCTTCGTCGCACCAAATAATAGGCTTCACGTTTAAGAAGTTCCCAACTCGATAGGTAAACTCGTCTATCCTTCCGCCTTTATGAAGCCAGGTAAGGTCGCGCACACAGAAAAACACCTTGGTGTGCTTCGAGAGGGCATACAAGCGCTTCTCAAGCTGGTCGTATGCAACACCTTCTTCAATCATTTCTGCTGCCGACATAACGACCAGCCCTGCTGCTACTCCTATGCTTTTGGTATCGATTATTAAGATGGGGAAATCGGGCATATCTGATGCCACCATACGAACCGTGTTGCAGGTAGCAGAAAGTCCGGAAGAAATTCCAACAAAGATAGCCTTTTCATAGCCATCACGCTTGGCTGCCTCGAAGGCTTCGCGGATATCAACAGGAGAGGGAAGGCTAGTAGTTGGTATTTCCTCGGCGAATCGATCCAGTATCTCTTGCTCGGTAATATCTACGCCGGCGCGATAACGCGAGCCATCACTGTAGTTAATGCCAAGAGGAATAACGCGTACATCGTGTGCTTCTATAACGGAGGCAGGGGTATCGGTGCCAGAGTCGGTAATAATAGCAATTCGTTGTTTGTTCATATGTCAGCCCTTTCGAGAGGCGATACAATCGTAAGCAGATTGTGCGAGACTATCCTTTACGTCGTGCTATCTATAGCAAGCAAATTCATCTACACCAAGGAGTATATGCGTATGAGCACCATTTACGTATTCGGTCATAAAAACCCCGATAATGATGCCATCTTATCATCGGTTATTTTGGCACAGCTTCTCAACGAGGTTGACCACGACAACAGCCATGTCGCTCGTTGCC
The DNA here is from genome assembly GCA_964459685.1 of uncultured Coriobacteriaceae bacterium. Taxonomy (GTDB): domain Bacteria; phylum Actinomycetota; class Coriobacteriia; order Coriobacteriales; family Atopobiaceae; genus CADBMC01. Next base: position 706 of record CAYWNN010000141.1, on the reverse strand, counting down.
TGGGGTCCATTCCCAAAGAGAGCGCCGACTTATTGGAAGAGTGTGGATTTGAGATTCCAGAGCTTCTGGAATCAATCGAAGCGCCAGCCGAAGGTGAGGAAGTGCAGCGTGTTATTTTGTGCGACCACAACGAAAGTGCACAGTCGGTCGATGGCCTGAAGCATGCCGAAGTTGTTGGAGTTGTTGACCACCATCGTATTGGTGATTTTGAAACAGCGGGACCTCTTGCCTATGTTGCAATGCCCTGGGGCTCTACCTGCTCAATTATCTACAAGCTCTTTGATGTGTTGGGTGTTGAGCCAAGCGACAAGCAGGTAAAGTGCTTGCTTTCAGCCATGATGACCGACATGGTTATGCTCAAAAGCCCTACTACCACAGATATCGACCGTGGCTTCGTTGAAGCTATTGGAGCACGTTTGGGCATTGACCCCATCGAGTTTGGTATGAAGATATTTATGGCGCGCCCCCAGCTTTCACCTGCCCAAATGGTTGCTACCGATATCAAAGAGTTTCAGGTGGGTTCAAAGCGCATGCTCATTGGTCAATACGAAACCGTTAACAAAGAGCTTGCACTTTCACAGCTTGATGATTTGTATGTTGCCATGGAAGACTATCGAAAAGAACATGGTGCCGATGGTTTGGTGCTCTGTGTAACCGATATTATGCTCGAGGGCAGCCAGGTGCTTATGTGCGGAGATACAGAAGT
>CAYWNN010000140.1:0-2850 GCA_964459685.1 uncultured Coriobacteriaceae bacterium | reverse complement strand
ATGGCTCCGTTAACGGCACTAAGGCGTATGCCAACAACGACGGTGTGCTCCAAGAAGGTTGGCTCGTTACCACCGGCTTCGGTCAGGGCTTGCAGCGTTATTGGCTGATTCACGGTATGGTGCCTTCCGCTGGTCTCTACCAAACCGGTACGAACTCTTGGACCTATGTACTCTCTGCTGGCTATGTACTGCGTGGCAAATACGATACCGGCGGAGGATATGTCTACGTAGCAGACAATGATGGTGCACTCCCCACCACTACTGGCTGGCTCGTAACAAGTACTTATGACGGGGGACTTCAGCGCTATTACATCGACGCTACAACGCATGCAGCAAAAAGCGGTCTCTTTGAGGTAGACGGTAGCTATTACTGGGGCATGGCAAATCAAGGTTACGTGCTTCGTGGCTTCGGCTCTGCTAATGGCACTAAGGCGTATGCCAACAACGACGGTGTGCTCCAAGAAGGTTGGCTCGTTACCACCGGCTTCGGTCAAGGCTTGCAGCGCTACTGGCTTGTTCACGGTATGGCACCTTCGGCTGGCCTTTACCAAACCGGCACCAACTCCTGGACCTACGTGCTCTCTAGTGGCTATGTTCTGCGTGGTACCTATACCACCTCAAGTGGACATACCTATGTCGCAGATAACGATGGACTCATTATCTCTGGTCTCAGTTAGCCACCAGTAAGGTACAGATAAGCGAGAAAACCGGCTTATAGCCCATTTCGTCGAGCTTGGTATTTGAACCAGTCACCTGAGCATAGCTTTGGTGACTGGTTTTCATTTTAAAATTGAGGCGGAAATAATAGTGGTACGTGGCAGACGCAGATAGGAGTTCATCATGAACGCTGTCGATTTGAGTGTATCTGGTGTTGATGTAACTGCAGATCGAGTTTTGCTGAATGCTGCACCACCCGTACTCGTTGAGCGTGCCTTAGCTAAGGCTGAGGCATGTTTATCGGATACGGGAGCTCTTTGTATTAATACGGGCATATATACGGGTCGCTCACCTCAGGATCGCTTTATCGTTGACACAGAAGACGTGCATGAGCTCATTGCGTGGGGCAAAACGAATCTTCCCATCTCTGTTGAGCACTATGAGGCGGTACATGCAAGGGCTGCTGCCTATTTATCAAACTGCGATGAGCTCTATGTTGAACATGTCCTAGCCGGCGCAGACAGGCGCTACGCAAGAAAGTTCCGCATCATCTGCGAACAGGCAACGCAGGCTTTATTCATTCATGACCTCTTTGTTAATTTGAGCGAAGAAGAAGCACAGACCTTTGCCGAACCAGATTTTACTGTTCTTGCTGCTCCTGGCTGTCTGTGCGACCCAGAGACAGACGGCACTCATTCAGAGGCAGCAGTACTTATTAACTTTAGTGATAAGACTATCGTGGTTTGTGGTACGGGTTATGCAGGAGAGATTAAAAAGGCGGTCTTTTCTGTCATGAACTACTTGTTAGTAGTTGAGGACCGGGTGCTGCCTATGCACTGCTCTGCCAATATGGATCCCGAAACAGGGGATACCGCAGTCTTTTTTGGACTGTCGGGTACCGGTAAAACAACGCTTTCTGCTGATGAGGCACGCTGTCTTATTGGAGACGACGAGCATGGATGGACAGAAGATGGCATCTTTAATTTTGAAGGTGGCTGCTACGCCAAAACTATTGCCATAAGCCCTCAAACAGAGCCCCAAATCTACGATGCCATACGCTTTGGTGCTGTCATGGAAAATGTCGTTGTAGATCCTATTACGCGTGAGGCTGACTATTTCGATGCCTCACTGACGGAAAATGGTCGCGTTGGCTATGACATCTCCCATATTCCAAACTCAGTACCTGATGGTATGGGTGGCATCCCAACAGCGGTGATATTTCTTACCGCCGATGCCTTTGGTGTCTTGCCTCCTATATCGCGCCTCAATCGTGATGCGGCAATGTATCAGTTCCTTGCGGGCTTTACTGCGAAAGTTGCCGGAACTGAGCGTGGCATTGTTGAGCCCGTGCCAACCTTCTCCACCCTGTTTGGGGAGCCTTTTATGCCGCTTGAGCCACAGCTATACGCAGATTTGCTCGGGGAGCGGCTCGACAAGCACAAAACGCGCGTTTACCTCATCAATACCGGCTGGACCGGTGGTCCATATGGTGTGGGCAGCCGCATCAAATTAGCCTATACCCGTGCCATGGTAAGTGCCGTGCTCAACGCTACGATTGATGAAGCAGAGTTCATCCATAACGATATGTTTAACTTGGATGTGCCACTGAGCTGCCCTGGTGTTCCCTCAGAGATGCTCGACCCACGAGCCACCTGGCAAGATAAGGATGCATACGACCAGCAAGCCTTAAAGCTTGCGGCTATGTTTGAGGATAACTGCGCAAAGAAATATCCGTATTTAAACGCAGGCGCCTAATCAAGGAAGTATCAGCATCTGAGTTTGGACGTCTAATAGGAAAGCCTCCGCATCTCGGTGCGGAGGCTTTGTATGAGCGTCAAAATTTAACGTTGTTGAGCCAAGTACCTTAATTTGAATTCGCCATACTTTGGGCTTGCACCGCAGTAATTGCTACAACGCCTACGATGTCCTGCGCAAAGCAACCACGAGACAAGTCATTTACGGGCTTTGCGAGACCCTGCAGCAAAGGACCGTATGCCTCAGAGCGCGCAAGACGCTGAACCAACTTGTAGCCAATGTTTCCTGCATCTAGGTTCGGGAAGATCAAGACATTTGCATGACCCGCAACAGAGGAGCCGGGTGCTTTCGAGGTTCCTACACGTACGGAGAGCGCGGCATCGAGCTGCATTTCTCCATCTACGTGCAAATCGGGAGCCTTTTCGTGCACAAGCTCAA
>CAYWNN010000139.1:0-2852 GCA_964459685.1 uncultured Coriobacteriaceae bacterium | reverse complement strand
GTGGGCGAGACGATCAACTATGGTGAACCCCGACTGAGCTTCGAGCTCGATGGATCATCACTGGGGGAGATACGTCCATTTTCCGGGTCGGCTCCTCAGCCAGTTATTTTGCGTTGCGGAAAAACTACCACAAAGAAGCTGCTCTATGTACTTTCGCTGCGTCTTGATAACGCTGCTGCAGCTTTCTCGCAAGAGCGCAGTCGTCTTATTGATGAGCTGTATGAAGCGAACCGGAGACTTTCTGGCATTTTGCGAATTGTGCTCGACACACTGAACTCCGTCAAGATAGACGACCTTTTTTCCCGTGTAGCAGAGGAGCTACACGACTTTATTGGTGCCGATGAAGTACTGCTCTATATCATCGACGGTGACGATTATCAGCTCATGGGAAATACGGGAAGCATGAGCGATGAGCGCCTCCCAAAAACGCTGCCGCCGGATGCTGCATTTGTGCGCTTGGCTACTCGTGGGAATGGTGCCTTGCAGTTGCGTTTGGTGCCTCCCTCGCGCAATGCCTTGCGCAATCCAGACAACGCCATGCGGGAGCTGGTGAGCGAGCGTACCAGTGAGGTTTTTGAAGTAGAGTCGTGGGCGCTGCCACCTCTGTCGAGTTTCTTCTTAGTGCCGGTGTACTTCGGTTCACGTGTTATCGCGCTCTTTGTGCTTGGCTGGGCAGTACCACATGTATCGCGCCCGGACGATGTTATGTTGCTTGATGCGGTAACGCAGTATCTTTCAGCGCAGCTTATGGGTGCTATCAACGATTTGCACGAGCAAGAGAAACAGCGCTTAGGACAGGCTGCTCAGCGTTTACACGACAGGCTTGTGGCACAGCCAGAGCTCAACGACCAATCCATTCAAGACGTGCGTGAGTGTATTGCCGAGCAGCTGCACGCGGTGGTATGCCCGGTTCATGCCGAAGGCGACGATGCGATTGTTGCCTATTTACCACGCGAAGGAATTACCGAGCTGCCTTTTACGCTTGCCGATTTGGCTCCTGAAGCAGCCGAGGCGCAAATGGCAACCATTATTCCGCTTGACACCTCATCACGCCTGCGTCGCTGGCTCATGGAGCACGATGAGCCCTATGTAGGAGCCTACGTAGATACCGGTCAGTATAAGTTTGGTCTCAAAAGCTTTTTAGTGCTGCGCGAGCACGACAAGCGCGCCTTTGATAGCGCAGAGCTCGATTTTCTACAGCGTGTGGTTGACGACGTGCATTTCTTGTTTGCTGGAGATGCAGCCCATAAGGATGTGCGTCGCATTAGCCAAGCGCTTATGAGTGGTATGCGCAATCAGTTGCAAGAGGTTGAAGGCATTGTTGCCCATGGCTTCTATTCATCTGCCACTGCAGATGCCTTTGTAGGAGGCGACTTTTACGATCTCATTCGTCTGCCTCATCATCAAGCCTGTGCCATTATGGGCGATGTAAGCGGCAAGGGCGTCGAAGCTGCATCAGTTTCAGCTGCTGTGCGCACCGCGCTTGGCGCCTATGCCTGGGAAGGTCTCAGCCCTGCGCATATGGTGCGTGCGCTCAACAATTTCTTGCTGGGCTTCTCTCGCCTGGAAACCTTCGCCACGCTCTTTGTGGGAATTATCGATCTCAGGGCCGCAACGCTTATGTATTGCTCAGCAGGTCATCCGCCTGCTCTGCTCGTGCATCCAGATGCATCGCTTGAACCGTTAGATGTGCAATCGGGTGTGGTGGGCGCCTTTGAGGGAATGTTCTACCGAGAGGGCAGTGTGCAGCTACAAGAGGGAGATGCGCTCGTGCTCTATACCGATGGCGTTACTGAGGCGCGCGGAGCAGAAGGAGCCTTTTTTGGAGAAGAGGGTTTGCGTGATACCGTACTCAGCTCTGCAGCACAGGGCTCGACCTCACTTGCCGAAGACGTTCTGCTTGCCGTTGAAGCCTTTACTGATAATATCCTCGACGATGATATTGCCGTTGTTGATATCACTTTTAACTCGCTTGCTACCCACAAAAGTTCCTCGAAGCAGGGTATTGGGTAATAGTTGCGTGGGAATACTGTCAGCATGAATAAGGCACCCAACATAGCGATTGTGAGCCCACCAGGAGACCTTGACGTTACAACGGTTGGGGCACTGCGCGAACAGCTCGACAATCTACTTACCGAGGATTGTTTGCGCATCATCGTTAATATGGTCAATGTTGGCTTTATGGACTCTTCTGCTATGGCAACACTTGTTGCAGCAGCACGGCGTATGCGCTCAAACGGAGGCTTGCTTTCACTGTCGAATGTTTCTGCTGAGGTGTACCACGCCTTGCATATTGCCTGCCTTATCGACTTTATTCCTGTGAGTAAGTTCATTACTCCAAAGGACATCCCAATTCTTCCGCCGTCGGCAACTCCCAGGCAGCGTATATGTATTCATGCATGCAAGGATTCTATGTCCGATGTACGCAATCGCATGCGCAATGCGCTTGCCCAAACAACGCTTTCACAGGACCAGGCTTTCGACATGCTTTTGGCATGTGGAGAGGCGGTGGGCAACGCTATAGATCACGCTCAAGCAAGCTGTGTGTCTATAACGCTTGAGGTCTACGCCGATCGCGTGCTTGTGCTGGTGCGTGATGACGGCTGTGGTTTTGAAACTGCCGAGGATGAAGTTCCTTCGAGCGAAACAGGATCTGAGCTACGAGGGCGTGGCATTGTGTTGATGCGCATGCTTTGCGATTTTGTATCCATTAACCGGCGCCGCGATCGACCGGGTACAGAAGTGACGCTGATAAAGCTTACCTAAAAGAAGGGGCGGGAGACCTCTTGTGGTCTACAGCCCGAAGAAAGCATGGAGGCGAAGCCCGGATTCGAACCGGGGATCAGGGTTTT
>CAYWNN010000138.1:0-2862 GCA_964459685.1 uncultured Coriobacteriaceae bacterium | reverse complement strand
TCATCAATCCTCACACCAAAGAGAATCCTCTATGGGCATTGGGCACAGCCCCTGAATTTTGTTACACTCCAAGTAGCAATATGGAATTTCCATGTATCTCTGTATTGCACACTGGTTCATGAGTTTATAGGGGTTAGAAATGTCTCTCTTCAAGTCCTCACATCCCAAACCCAATTCCAAAAAAGGTGACAGCGTTAGTCGACATCCAGCAGCCGCTCTTGCCATCCTTCTGAGCTTCTTAGTGCTATTTGTAACAGCCACTATTGTTGTGGCTACCGACGAAGATCTTTTCATCTTTGATGAGAGTGCCATTGAGACCAGCTCTGCCGAATCTGACGCCGAAGCGGAAGAGACGCAGGAAGCCGAGGAAGACAATAGCGTTGACTCCATCGAGGTACTCGCTATCACCATAGAGTCCGGCTCCATAAGCGGTAGCATGACAATTTCCGGGGCACCTGATAGCTGGTCTGCACCCCATGCAGATACGCTCGCTGCGCTTGTTGAAGGACAAAGCTACACCGACGAGAATGCGCTCAGAGCAGCACTTGTTGCAGCCCTTCCACAGTTGCTTCCTACGGAGATTCCCTACACCGCCAGCATCAGCTTCTCGGTCGACCCTGCTCAGCTGTCTGAAGGTGACGCGTTTACCGTGGAGTTGCCAGATGCCTTCAGTGTCGCTGGTGACTTGGCGGCAGGAAGCAGCATCAATGCCTATGTGGTGGACGAATCCGAAGGTCCCACAGAGGATGTTGGCGCATATCTCTCCTTTAATCAGAATGCTGACAACATTAGCGTTGCACTCAACGTTACCTCCATCCAGGAGAGCTATCAGACCACGATTGATGTAAACGCCAGCTTTGACGTTGTTCTCGGACGGGACAGCGTGTCTGCAACTTCCGAGAGTTCTACCACTTGGTATCTTCCCGACAGCGAAAGCAACACTGCCCAAAGCAGCATTGCGATTCCCTCCGCACAAACAATATTGACTGGGTGGAATGTAAATGTCGAAGAACTCGTAGACGAGGCAGTTGTGCTTCTTAGTGATAGCGCGAGCAGTGAAGGAACGGTTGATAGGAAGGATGAGGATGACGAGAGGGAAGTGGAGACTAGCACCACTATTCAGCCCGGCACCTACGACACTACTATTACTATCACCACCTACTGGCTTGACAATAACATCAGCACCCGACCTTCCACCGAAGCACTTGAGGATGGTTACAAGCTCTACTTCACGATAGAGGGTGATGAGGGCGGTCCCTACGCGCTCTACGACGATGACGGAAACCTCACTCAAGAAGCAATTGATAAGCTTGGACTAACTACAGATGAAGCGCCCGGCAGCGTAACCCTCAGCCAAACCGCTACGCTTGAATACCTTGCATCATCTCCGCTTCTTCCCTCAAGCGTCATCGAAACCACAACCGTGTCCTATGTGGACAGCGACGAAGTGGTGAGCGAAACCAGCACCACCTACGCCGTTACTTGGACGATGCTCGATGAAAACCCTGACAGCGCCTACGAAGGATACAGCTTGGGTGAGCGGTCGACCGATGACGTGAAGTACCGGTTCTATCTCACGGACGTGGTCTTTACCATCATCATCAAAAACGGTTTGGAAGAGGTCACAGAAGATTTAATTTGGTCGCTGTTTGGCGATATGACCATGGAGTACTATCTCGTGGATCCTGATGGAGGTGGACTCGATCTCGACTCGTCCAGCAACATCAAAGAGCTCATAGAAGGCGAATACCTTGAGTGGAGTGAGGATAGCGACGGGTCAAATACGATTACCCTGAGCGCCATCCTGCCGATGTACGGCTACAACGGGGAGCTGCTGTCATACGCGCTCAAATATGATGGTGAGCAGGGTGGCAGTGACTACTACCAGCCCGTCTACAAGAACACGACCGTTGGTGGCTATGGCAATGAGACCGAGCTCGCACACAACGGCGGAACCTTAACCCTCATACATCAGGGCACCACGACCTATACTGCGACCAAACAGTGGCTCGATGACGAGAACACTGCATTGCGCCCAGCGGTGACCTTCACCCTGTGGCGCTACTCCTCCAACGGCGGCAGCGCTGCCACTGCCTCGCAAGTCATGATTAATGAGGCGTGGGTGAGCTTTACCATTGCTGCAGAATCAAGTACTACGGTCGACCTCGGGGCAGCGCTCAGAGAAGCGCTTAATGGAGTTACGCTCTCGAAGTATGACTCCGATGGCTATGCATACATCTACTGCCTGCGTGAGGAGTCCTACTCCATTGGTAGTGGTGTTCAGTACAGCTACGAGGTGATCTACGGAGCGGTTGACAGCGAGGGAAACATTACTGATACCGCTGCTAACTGGCTCGACTCCAGCGGTAATCCGGTATACCTCAGCGACTTCTCGCGTGCTGACAACGACAGATTTATCTATAACGGTGGGACCATTTCAAACAGAATCTCAGCAGACATTACCGTTAGCACAGTCAAGGAATGGATTGTTGCGTCCTTCCAAACACAAATGGAAAACATCGAATGTGTCTTCCAGGCACAGTGGCGCTATGCCGACAGCGATGATGCATGGGCAAATGTCGATGGCGATTCTGCAACCCTTACCATTGGAACCTTGCTGGCGGAGAGTCTCACCCAGGAGGTCACAGGAACCTTCCCTCGGTACGACGCGCAGGGTCGCGAGCTTGAATATCGCTGGATTGAGGTAAACGTACTGCAGGACGGCAGCGACGAAAACACCAACTTCACGCTGAGCGATGAAGAAGGAATTTATGCGACCTTTGAGCTTACGCTTACCGGCGAGAGCGGACAAACAATTTCGATGAACTTCAACTCCATCATGAATGATGATGGCTCTTTTAC
>CAYWNN010000137.1:0-2866 GCA_964459685.1 uncultured Coriobacteriaceae bacterium | reverse complement strand
TACTTGAATTAGACAAAGTTGATAAAGTAATAAATAAACCAATTGTTAAAGAAGATACTCAAAATCAAATCAAAGAAATTGTTAAGAAGATGGTTCAAACCAGTAAGAACACGATGATTCTTGAATATCATAAATTTCATAAATTAAATCGTATGTAACACTAAAATATTTAGGGCTATTTTTGGTTAACAGCTATAAAAATTATTTTTGTCTTGAAAAAAAAGCGCTAACATTTCAACGTATAAAGTTTATATGTTCAAGTTTTCGACATTAATAATTTATATGTTGAATAAAGGAGGTAAAAAATGAACAAAATTAAATCTAAAAAACCAATTATCTTTATTTCGTCTTTAGCTGCAATTTTTGCTGCGGCAATTCCAAGTTTTAGTACATCATCTGCACCTGTTTCAGGTAGTAATAATGCTATCAAAAACATAAATGAACAATCTGCTACAGAAGTTTTTTCGTATGTAGATGTTTTTGAAAGTTACTATGAAAAAGCAACAAATGCATTACTTAATAATGGGTTAGAGATGACTTTATCTTTTGATGAGTTTTGTGATGGATATTATTCAAACAATGATGATATCGCTACGTATACTGATAACGTAATTGATAATGTAATTAATAATAAAAAGAACACAAGTTTGATTAAGACAACTACTTTGTCTGCAAGTTATCCAGATACTGCTGATTATATTTTAAAATCATATACCGATTATACAACAACCCCAACAACTCTATTTAGGAGACGACCAGTATATGATGGGACAACTTATGATTATACTTTACTTTTTGTTGGTGATATTGTCTATCACACTAAAGGAAATTATTATTGTCTTGATGATGGTCATACTGCAATTGTAACTGATGTTTCTCACTCAAGTGCTTATGGTTTTACATATGTTCAAACAATTGAAGCCATTTATCCAAAAGTTAGTTATGGTTTTTTAGATGATACTCGAATGGTTGATTATGGAGTAGAAATATTACGAGTTATTGATACTACACCAAGTTCAAGAGAACAAGTCTTATATTTTGTGAATGCTCAAATTGGGAAAACCACTTCTGTATATGTTGACATAAAGCGATTAAATACAAGTATTACCTCAAGCCTACGGTACTGTTCTGAACTAGTGTATGCTGCATATAAGTATATTGGTATGGATTTAACTATGACGATAACTTCAGGAGGAAAATATACAAATCAAACAAATGCATGTTATCCGTCTCATATTTATAATTCGATCAACACATATGTAAAAGGTATTGTTAATAAATATTTTCTTGATTTACAGTTAGCTTATGGATCAACTTGGACAGTAAAAATATATAACAATACTCAAATGTATAGATATGTTTACTATAATTCAAAAATGGCTTTTGAAAGCGATGCAAAAAATTGGACATCATTATCTGATAATGTAGAGACTTTCCTTGATTCTGGTAAGTCAAAAACAGTTAGAATAACAACAAATTGGTTTGCGACATCTATAACTGCAAGTATAGTTTATGATAACAAGAGATATATTACATATGCAAAAAATTTGTCTGGTAATTCAGATGGTTATTCTATGAATATTTATTACAATATTGTAAGTGCATAATGACTAAATATTTTGATAATATACTCTTTATGAAGGTGACTTTATATGTTAAAACCAATTAGGGAACACAAGATTAGTGTTTGTTTGTTAATGATGTTTTCATTAATAACATTGTCTTCGTGTGGTAATGTTGTTGGTACTTTTTGGGTTCTAAATCTATTATTTGAAAATGGATTAATAACTGAAGATAATCTTAAAAACGTTGCAGCATTAAGAAATGGTAGTTTACAAAAAGTCGTTGATTATAGTGCTAATCCAATAGAATTAGAAACGATAGAATATGAAGTTACTCCCATTACAGACGATCTTTCAAAGGATCAAACAAAAAAAATTGTTAATTCTTTTAATAATGAAATAAATAATAATTATAAGGCAATAAATAGTTCAGCTCGAGTTAATACAAGCGAGTTAATTGCTTATTATGGTACATATAATGGTTTTTCTATTGTTGAATTTGAATATTCACTTAAAGATTATGATGTTGTAGGTGAAACCTACGATTTTATTGTTGCTGATTATTATTTTGGATTGCTACCCGCTAATTGCGTAGTATGGGCTTGGTCGGAAAATAGTCTATAGAAAGCATATGATACAAGTAGAACATTTATCAAAATTTTATATAGATAAAGTTAACACTGTTAAAGCATTAGAAGATGTTAGTTTTATTCTTCCATCTAGCGGATTAGTTTTTGTTTTAGGTAAGAGTGGATGTGGTAAAACAACCCTTTTAAATATGCTTGGAGGTATGGATAGTCCAACTCAAGGTGATATAAAAATTAATGGAAAGTCAATTAATACAAAAAATGAAAAAGCTCTTGATAACTATCGAAACAATAATGTTGGTTTTGTTTTCCAAGAGTTTAATCTTTTAACAAATTATACAGTTGGATCAAACATTTCCCTTGCATTGGAACTTCAAAGAAAAAAAGCTACTAAAGAAATAGTTGATAATATATTACGTCGTGTTGAGCTTGTTGATATAAATGGTAATACATTATTTGAAAGAAAAATATCTGAATTATCTGGTGGGCAAAAACAACGTGTTGCAATTGCTCGTGCTCTCATTAAAGAACCAAAAATTATTCTTGCAGATGAACCAACTGGTTCGCTGGATAGTGAAACAGGCGCTTCTTTATTTAATCTTTTAAAAGAACTTTCGAAAGATAAACTAATTGTTGTGGTTTCTCATGATAGAGAAAGTGCAGAAAAATATGGTGATAGAGTAATTGAACTAAAAGATGGAAAAATTATTTCTGATA
>CAYWNN010000136.1:0-2872 GCA_964459685.1 uncultured Coriobacteriaceae bacterium | reverse complement strand
TGGCTTGTATCGCTATCCAGGCGAACCAGAACGAAATGCACGGAGGTCAGAGCGTACCGAACTTTGACTACGCTATGGCAGAAGGTGTCCGGAAATCTTACAGAAAAGCCTATTTCCGGTTTTTCGGACTTCACTTAGCGCTCGTGGAAAACATGACGCAGGAGGAGATTGACGACCGGATAGGCAAGTTGGAGACCGACCTGGAAACGCCGATTGTTATGGGAAACAAGAAGGCAATAGCAGAGGAACTGTCTTCCTGGGATCCTTGCATGCAGGAGGCCAACCGGTTCGCCGCAGAAGCTGCATGGCAGGATACGGAGAACGAAACGTATCAGGCTATGGAAGCGTTGATTGCCAATCTTAATACCATGCATTCCAGAGCCGGCGCCCAGGTGCCCTTCAGCTCCATTAACTACGGCACTGACACCTCTGATGAAGGCCGTATGGTCATTCGAAATCTGCTGAAAGCGACCTGGCATGGACTTGGCAACGGCGAAACGCCTATTTTCCCGGTGCAGATTTTCAAGGTCAAGGAGGGGATCAACTTTAACTCCGGAGACCCGAATTATGATCTGTTCCAGCAGGCGATCAGAACCAGCGCGAAGCGGTTGTTCCCGAACTTCAGTTTTCTGGACGCCCCCTTTAATCTTCAGTATTACAAGGAAGGCGATTATGATTCGGAAGTCGGCTACATGGGTTGCCGAACTCGCGTAATAGCGAATGTTTACGACCCATCCAAAGAAGTCACTTCCGGTCGCGGAAATCTGAGCTTCACGTCCATCAATCTCCCCCGCCTCGGCATCGAAGCGCACGGTGATTTGGACAAGTTCTATGACATGCTCGATGAGCGCATAGATCTGGTCATCCGCCAGCTTCTCCACCGTCTGAAAATCCAGTCTACCAAGAAGGTTCGCAACTACCCGTTCCTGATGGGACAGGGGATTTGGATCGACTCGGACGATTTGGATATTGACGACAGCGTGGCGGAAGTTTTGAAGCATGGCACGTTAAGTGTCGGCTTCATCGGGCTGGCTGAAACGCTCAAGGTTCTTACCGGAAAGCATCATGGAGAAAGTGAGGATGCGCAGAAGCTGGGGTTGGAAATCATTTCCCACATGCGCAAGCGTCTGGATCAGGAGTCCAAAGAGAGGCGCCTGAACATCACCTTGCTTGCAACGCCGGCGGAAGGCTTGAGCGGACGGTTCACGAGGCTGGATAAAGAACGCTACGGCGTGATCGAAGGCGTGACGGACAGGGAATATTACACCAATTCCTTCCATGTCCCCGTCTACTATCCTATCTCCGCATTCCAGAAGATCGCCATCGAGGCCCCGTATCATGCGTTGACCAACGCTGGACACATCAGCTATGTCGAGATGGATGGAGATATGACCAAAAACCCGGAAGCCTTTGAAACGATTATCCGGTACATGAAGGAACAAGGCGTTGGTTATGGCTCCGTAAACCACCCTGTGGACCGAGACCCTGTCTGCGGTTATACCGGCATAATCGATGAGGTTTGCCCGCGCTGCGGCAGACGTGCCGGCGAAGGGGTCAGCATTGAAAAACTGCGTGAGCTAAAGAAGAGATACCCAGACATGGCTAACATCAACTTCCACAACAAGTAAGGAGCGGGTAAAAGATATGGATAAGTACACTCATATTTGGGTACGGATGGGCATGACTCTTTCTGTCACCCGGGACGAGATGGATTTACTTGTCTCTGACGGTAAACCTACGCCTTTTGCCCGCACTCCGGACGGGGAATGGCGTTTCTCTGAAGGCAAAACGCTGGAAGAACAGCAGAAATGCCTCGCCAAAATCTTTGAGGAAGGCCGGGCTGTGATCTCAGGGGACAGCTACATTCCGTATTGTGTGGTTGAAGAATACAACCAACTCCACAAGTCGAATTATGAACCCAGAGAATACGATCTGGATACCAACCTTCTGACCGGGAAGAAAGTGCGCCTGTCCGAATAAGTACGTACCAGCAACGCAAGACAAGGAGGATTTTTCGATGAAGACTAACAAAAAGAAGAACCAGGAACTGGTCGGTGAAGGTGTTGGGTTCGAGAGAATCCGCCGGATTACCGGCTATCTGGTCGGCACTACTGAGCGTTTTAATGACGCCAAGAAGGCCGAAGAGCGTGATCGGGTGAAGCACAACATCGCCTGATCGCAACAAAAAAAGTAAACCATCACAAAAAAAGAGTCCAGTCACGAGCTTATATCGTGGCTGGGCTCTCCTTTTTTTTTCGAGAGGAAGTGACTTCCGCACTGAATGATACCTTCCCAAAGAAGAACGTTATTCTGCGGTACGGACAGGACGTTGCAAACGACTTTCTTTTTGCCTTACGCCCATGGGGTGCAATTGTAGTCTGTCCTGCTGGTACGCGAAAAAAACGACGCATATTTTTGCCAAAACAGCTTCTTTCGAATCCGACGGAAGTGACTTCCGCGACTGATTGCAAAGCCAGAGATGCAGAAAAGCAGGAGCTGTCCCCACACCACCAGAACCAATTATGTTTTCTTGGAAAGGTGGAATGCGCAATGTCAAAACCGTTTCTTGAACCTGCGCATTTGCGGAAGCGACTTCCGCACAGAACGAATTTCTGTTTTTCCTGCATATATTTTCCCGTTCTGTATGCAGACAACAACAAAAGAAATGCAGAAAACCGTAGGAGTGAACAACTCGGCAATTGAATAGCCGAGTCTTCCCGCGACCGTTCATAAAGACGCCCAGAAATTCTCCTCCAGACGGAATCCATATTAATCTCGATCAAAATAAAAGGAGGAAAATCAACATGAGAGTCGTGTTGATCAAGAACTATGAAACGGGCGAGGATCTGGCCCAGCTGCGTGCCAGCAAGGT
>CAYWNN010000135.1:0-2886 GCA_964459685.1 uncultured Coriobacteriaceae bacterium | reverse complement strand
GCATCGTTGGCGTTATTGGTCCCAATGGCGTGGGTAAAACCACGCTGCTTAAAACCCTGGTTGGACTTGAGCAGATAGATGGCGGCAGCCTCGAGGTGGGCGAGACGGTGCAGGTGAGCTATGTCGATCAAAACCGCGAAGGCATCGATCCTAACCAAACACTGTGGGAAGTTGTATCTGAGGGCAATGACACCATATACGTAGGAGATACGGAAATCCCGAGCCGTGCCTATGTGGCGGGCTTCGGCTTTAAGGGTTCCGACCAGCAAAAGCGCGCAGGGGTCCTCTCGGGTGGTGAGCGCAACCGCCTCAACTTGGCGCTTACCCTAAAGCAGGGAGGCAACCTGCTCTTGCTCGACGAGCCCACTAACGATCTCGACGTTGAAACCTTGGAAAGCCTAGAAGAAGCGCTTAACGAATTCCCTGGCTGCAGCCTGGTGGTAAGTCACGACCGTTGGTTCTTGGATCGTGTTGCGACGCATATCTTGGCGTGGGAAGGCACAGACGAAAACCCTGCAAAGTGGTATTGGTTTGAAGGCAACTTCGCGTCCTACCAAGAAGACCGTGAGCGTAGGCTTGGTCCTGAAGCCTCTAAACCTCATCGTCTGCATCGCAAGCTCACGCGCGACTAACTGAGCGAAGGCGCACTAACTGAGCACGAGCACGCTAAAAGCGGGCTGCAGGTGCGCATCGCGAGACGAGCGCGGTGCGCGCCAGAGTTTGCGTATCTTGTACCAGAGTTCTTGTACCAAAGTTCGTACGCTCTGCTCTAGAGCCTGCGTTTTGCTCCGTAGGTAGCGTAGTAGGCGTCTATGTCCGCCTTAATAGCGTCGTCGATAAGTACTTTGCCGCAGCATGCTTTGTTCCAAAGACACTCAACCACCTCATCCATCGTTACGATGGCTGCCGTGGGAAAGCCATAGCGCTCTTGGATTTCGTCGAGGGCAGTTGACGTGCCGCCCTTGCCCACCTCCATACGGTTGAGCGATACCATAAGCCCAACCACTTCAATATTGGCTGCAGCAGTTATGAGAGGATAGGTTTCTTCTATAGAGCGCCCGGAAGTGGTGACATCCTCAACAATGAGCACGCGGTCGCCATCATGAAGCTCAGCGCCAAGAAGTACACCGCCCTCACCATGGTCCTTTATCTCTTTGCGGTTCGAGCAGTACTTAACTTGCTTGCCATAAAGCTCAGAGATTGCCATGGCAACCACAACAGACAAGGGGATGCCTTTGTAGGCGGGACCAAACACCACGTCAAAATCCAAGCCGAGATTTGCCTCGATAGCCTGTGCATATGCAATGCCTAAGCGGTGGAGCTGCTCACCTGTTACGTAAGCCCCTGCGTTCATAAAAAAGGGTGAGGTCCTGCCGCTTTTGAGGGTGAATGAGCCAAACTTAAGGACGTCCGAACTCACCATAAACTCGATAAATTCCTGTTTGTAGGATTGCATGAGACCCCCAAAGTTTAGAGATTGTTATAGACGATGCGTACAGGAATACCCACGGCAGTGGTGTTGGCAGGCACGTCGTTTAACACAACAGCTCCTGCGCCTATCTTTACGTTGTCGCCAATTGTTACTGAGCCCAAAATTGTTGAAGAAGCGCCAATCATGACGTTGTTGCCTATGGTGGGATGACGCTTTCCGGTTTCCTTGCCGGTGCCACCTAAGGTTACGCCGTGGAAGATCTTGCAGTCGTTGCCAATAATGGCGGTCTCACCAATAACAATGCCCATGCCGTGGTCTATCGTTAAGCGCCGTCCTATGGTTGCCCCGGGGTGAATTTCTATGCCGTAGCGATTGCGACATGCCTGAGACAGGCGCAGTGCAAGCAATCTATGGCCGTTAAGCCATAACTTGTGAAAGCGCCGATATGCCCAGATGGCGCGTATTCCTGCAGAGTAGGCAAGCACCTCTGCCTTCGAGTGCATGGCGGGGTCTTCACGGAGCACCGCTGCAATGTCCTCACGACGCAGCTCGCGCAATGTCATTTGTTCTGGTGTACGAGTATCGTCCATAACTTTGCCAATGCTTGGTTGCGGTTCGTTTCGTTTGCTCATAAAAGTATGCCACGTGCCGAACTAATCGTGGAGAACATGCTTGTTTGCATTTGTGCGGTGGCATAGTAAATAGTTGGCATACCTGGCTATGGAGAGGAGCCCACATGCTAGATTTCTCTGCTAAAAAACTCGGATTTGGCCTCATGAGACTTCCTAAGGCTAGCGACGGCTCAATAGACATTGAACACACGCAGCGCATGGTGGATAAGTTTTTAGAAGCGGGCATGACCTACTTTGACACGGCATATATATACGACGGAGGTGGCTCTGAGATTGCCGCCCGCAAAGCCTTAGTAGAGCGCTATCCGCGCGACAGCTTCACCCTTGCCACCAAGCTCAATACTCAGACAGCGAAAAATGCGGAGGATGCGCGCAAGCAAACAAGTATATCGCTTGAGCGCCTGGGCACTACCTACATTGATTATTACCTGCTGCACAACATTAACAGAGGGAGTGCTCCTTCCTATGATGAGTACCAGCTGTGGGAGTACATGAAGGAGCTTAAAGCCGCAGGCACTGTTCGCCATATTGGTTTTTCCTTCCATGATAAGGCTGACTTTTTGGATGAATTGCTCGCGGCGCACCCCGAGGTGGAGTTTGTTCAACTGCAAGTAAACTATGCCGACTGGAACGATGGCGACGTACAGGCTGCTGCAAATATTGCGGTGTGTGAAAAATACGGCCTGCCTGTAGTGGTTATGGAGCCAGTTAAAGGTGGCTCACTTGCCGCACCACCCGAGCCCATCGCTTCGGTATTTAGAGAGGTCTCTTCCGAGCTTTCTCCTTCAAGCTGGGCTATTAGGTTTGCTGCCTCGCAAAAAC
>CAYWNN010000134.1:0-2889 GCA_964459685.1 uncultured Coriobacteriaceae bacterium | reverse complement strand
ATTTGCTTATGCGCTTTGGTGGACATGCCCAGGCGGTAGGAGTAACGCTTGAGGCAGCAAATATACCTGCTTTCCGAGAGCGCATGCAGGACATCCTTGCGCAATATCCCGATGAGGAATTCGAATCGTACGGAGAGGTTTCTGCAATAGCAGATCTCGACGAAATTAGTATGACCTCAGTTAATGCGCTTGAGATTTTGCAGCCCTTTGGTCAGGGAAATCGTAAACCCTTGCTCGGAAGCACGGGCGTAAGTATTCGCGATGCCTCGCGCGTGGGAAGCAATGCCAATCACCTGCGCTTTGTTGCCACTAATGGCAATTCTTCAATACCAGCAATAATGTTCAATGCTCCCAATATTGAAGAGCTCAGTAACTACGATGGTGCCGTAGACCTTGTGTATGAAGCCCAAGTTGAAACATGGCAGGGCCATACAAAAGTTCAGTTGCTTGTGCGCGATATTATTCTGCGCAGTTCGCAAGACATGCTTCATCCCAAAGAGCAACATTCCCTGGTGGACGATTTATTTACTCAGGTGCCACATATCCTTTCTCGAAGTGCGTATCAGCGTTTCGTAGAGTTGGAAAGCTTTGTTACTAAGGTGGCAAATACCGACACGCATGAGTGTCAAGAAATACTCGCGAAGCTTGTAGACGGAGAAGCGCTCGTTGTTGAACGTCAGCCTACTTACTATCCACAAGGGATTGCGCTGAAGCGAGGCACGGGCGAGCTTGTTGGATATATGCGCAAGCAAATTGCCGATGTACTTGCGCCCATGATGGATGCAGGTACGCACTACATTGCCCATGTACTTGAAGTAAAGACAAACAATCACGACACGCTGAGCCTGCGTGTTCGCATCGATCGTATAGGAGCTACCGGTGCCATTGGCAGTCAGAAGCTTCGTGATACCCGCAATAAGCGTGAGCGTTTGGCATCCCTTGGCAAGAGTGAGCTTGTTGAAGAGCTAAAACGTCAGCTCATAGGCGAGGCTTCCATGCTTGCCGCACAACAAGCAGCGCTCGATACCTTGGATGCAGGCAAGAACTGTTTATGTGTGATGGCAACGGGCAGAGGCAAATCCCTCATCTTCTACATACATGCTGCACAGAAGGCGATTCTCAACAACAAAACAAGCGTATTCGTTTTTCCCTTGCGCGCCTTGGTAACCGATCAGATGCATCACCTCATTGAATCCTTTGGTGAGCTGGGACTTAACGTACGCATTCTTACGGGTGAATCGTCACGAGATGCACGCGCTGCTACTATGTGCGAGCTCCGCGCGGGTGAGGTAGACATTGTCCTTACCACGCCGGAGTACCTAACAATACATGTGAATCATTTTGCTGAGGCTGGCGGTATTGGCTTCGTTGTGGTAGATGAGGCACACCACGCAGGCCTTGCGACTACTCAGCACCGATCGGCATATTTGAACATGCCCGAGGTGCTCGAAAAGCTGGGCAATCCTGTTGTTTTGGCGGTGACTGCTACCGCAGATACAGAAGTAGCTTCTCGCATTTGTGAGCTTTTACACATCGCTCATAGCGACACCATCGTGGATTCAAGTGTGAGAAGCAACCTTGCAATGCACGACATGCGTGAATCACGCGATCGTGAAGCGGCGTTGGTATCCATCGTTGCCTCAGGCGAGAAAACCGTTGTGTATGTTAATTCACGCGAACAAACGGTTGTTTTGGTGCGTTTCTTGCGTCATGCCATCCCCGATTTGGGGCAGAAAATTGCGTTTTACAATGCAGGCTTGAGTCGTGTAGATAGAAGAAGAGTTGAGCAGGCATTTCGTACAGGAGAGCTCAGCTGTATTGTGTCTACCAGCGCCTTCGGAGAAGGGGTAAACCTACCCGATATTCGCAATGTGGTGCTCTACCATATGCCTTTCGATGCCGTAGAGTTCAATCAAATGAGTGGGCGTGCAGGACGCGATAATGAGCACGCAACGATTCACCTTTTGTTTGGGGCGCGTGATGCTCGTATTAACGAACGCATCCTTACCTCAAGTGCGCCATCGCGCAAAGACCTCGAAACGCTGTATCGAACACTTATGACCTTGTGGCGTAACAACTGTGAGACCACAGGAGAAGATATGTTCTCTATGGCGAATGCCGATATTGCAGAGGTAGCACAGGGCGTGGACCCATCTACCAAGATGAACGAAACTACGGTTGCCTGCGGTATTGCTATCTTTAGAGATCTATCTTTGCTTGAAACTTCTGGTCATGGCTCATCGCGTTGCATTCGTATGATGGTATCGCCGCAGCGTGTGGAACTTGCTGAATCAGTGCGCTATCTTGAAGGCTTACGCCTGCGTTGTGAGTTTGATGACTTTCGCACCTGGGCACTCAACACACCAGTAGATACTATGCTTGCGCAGGTTAATCGTCCTATCACGCCTTCGTTTGGGCGTCAGGTGGAAGAAGGAAGGGGGTAGCTATGTCTGAGAAGGACCTTGAGCGCGAACATGCTTCCCAAAACTCTGAAACTTCCGCAGCATTGCATTGGCATCAGCTTGAGAAGACTTGTGCTCAATATCTCAAAGCAGAGGACTGTGCCGTTATTGAAGAGGCCTTCTCTCTTGCTGCTGCGCGTCATGCGGGACAGAAGCGTCGCAGCGGCGAGCCCTACATTAACCATCCCGTTGAGGTTGCCTTAATTCTTGCTGAAGACCTACATATGGATGCCGACACTATTTGTGCAGCCTTGTTGCACGATACGGTAGAAGATACGGCAGAGACACTCGATGACCTTTGCGCAAAGTTTGGTGATACGGTTGGCGAACTAGTCGATGGCGTTACCAAACTTACCTCTATCCAAGTTTCCTCCATGGATGAAAAGCAGGCGCTCAACCTGCGCAAAATGATTTTTGCTATGTCACA
>CAYWNN010000133.1:0-2891 GCA_964459685.1 uncultured Coriobacteriaceae bacterium | reverse complement strand
GATCATTAACAAAGTTATGAGTGAGCACAGTTTTATCATAATCCACATTTTTTATAGACCAGGTATTGGGTTCAAATTCATTGCACGCAGAAGCTGTTACCTCTTTATCGCTTATTGATTTCATCCCTATATCTATAAATTCAATTCCTTTGACAACAAAAACTTTAAGCCTTTGTCCCTCACATATATCTCCAATTAAAATAACATTTTGATTATTAGGTAAAAACTTCTCCATTTGTGGAGTATATTCGGGTCTGATAACGACATTATATAAATAAGAAACCTTAGTCGATTCTTTTTTTTCGCGCAAAAAATTTGGGCAAGTAAAAAAATATCTTTTCGAAAGCCCCGATTGAAAACAACCCTCAATAAATTCTCTAAATGAAAATTGCTTTTCTAATGGAAGTCTTTTCTTTAGTTTTTCATATTGATTATTTAACGACAAACCATAATAATCTTTTTTGTTTGCAGAATTTGAATCAAGTCTTTTGTGAAACGATAAGAAAATATAAGACATATTAAATAATACAAATACAGAAAAATTCTACCCTCCACCGTTCCTTTTTGTCAATGAAATGAAAAGACGAATTGATTCGAATTATTCGAGAGAATTGCACTCAAAAAGGAGATAAAATTTATTTCTTTTGTTAATTTATTAAGTTGCATTAGGGAGTTTGGCGATATTTTGTTACCGAGTTTGGCAGCTTTTTACTTCCGAGTTTGGCGGTTTTTATACTAGAAGAAGCTTCTATAATATTTCTTTATAGTTCAATTTATATATATTTAAATTTCCAAAATTGGCCATGATCTATATTCATCTTCAATTAGACCAATACCAATATAATTATCTACATAAACTTCTTCAGTTCCGTTTTCTAAACGGATACTATGCGAACCATCACTAACTATAAGTTCTACAAATCCATTTGAATCAACTGAAATTGTTTGTATTTCAGTTCCATCTATTACAAAAGATAAATTATTACCTTCTATTACTGATTCTCCTTCAATTTGAATCTTAGCTGTATATGAAGAAGGAGTGTATTCTCCAGACATTATTATTCTTTCTTGAGGTCTAGAGTAGTTAGATATCGTTCCACCTTCAATACATTCTTCAAAATATTCTTGTACAACTTCTAACTCTCCACCTAGTTCAACTACTTTATCAATTTCGCCTAGTGTTGTATATGAATTACCTCCAGACATGATGTAGTTATTTGATACGAGCATAATTTCTGTTTCATTATCATCTCTATCTAATATATTCTCTTCACCATCTAATCTAATTGATATGACATGTTCTTCATTAGATGACTTACTAGCATCATATATAACTTCAAATCCACTGATTTGTAAGAACCCTCCAAAGTTATTAGTTTGTAGTAACATACCAGTTTCACTATCTTGTCCATCGATGTATGAAGAAGAGTTTTCCATCATTTCATAAAGGATTTGCGGAGTTATTTTTTTCAAATAGAGGGTATTTGAATATGGTAGAACTGTTACTAGATCTCTCATAGTGACATTTCCATATGGCAAGGAGCCTCTAATTCCACCTCCATTTTCTACGCCAATTAAAGGCATATCAATTTCATTAACTTCCATATATTTAGATGCACTATATGAAAATGCATCAGCTATTAAATCACCAAGATTTGTTTCAACAAGTCGACTAATTGCAATCGAACCAACACTACCTCCCCATAAGGTGACATTAGTTTCTCCAATAACTTCATCTAAAATAATATCTTGAGCAGAAATGATCTCTTCTAATTTTTCTTTTGTTGGTTGTTCACCTTCTATTTCAGCAAAATCTTCAACACTCATTAAATCATACTCAATACCAATTACATCATAATCAATAGTGAATTTAAGCACACCAACATTTTCCATATATGATTCTGTTTGAACAATTAAGGTACTATTTACTACATCTTGTATAACTGTATGTGAATGTGCATCTATGATTACATCTATCTCTCCTCGATACTTATCAGTCATTCCATTAGCTAAATCAGCTGAAGTGATAGATGCTCCTCCTGTTTCATCTCCTAAATGTGTTATCGCAATAATAAAATCTACATCTTGAGTTTTTAAATAATCAACTTGTGCTTTAGCTGTTTCTATTTCATCTAAGAAAGTAACATCACCTAATAGTTCTGGATTAACTGAATCTTGGGTATCTTTTGTGACAATAGAAAAGAATCCAAATTTAATTCCACCTGATTCTATAATGGTGTTTTCTCCGTTTCCACATTCTCCAACTCCGTTAAGTAGAGCTTCTCCATCTTTTTGCACATTACTTGCTAAAACTGGAAATTCCGCATCTTCAACATTTGCTAATAAATTATCTGTTCCAAAATCAAATTCATGATTACCTACACCCATCAGATCATAACCAGCACTGTTCATCAATTTGATAACATCATTACCTTTAGTTAAAGATGCTAAAGGTAAACCTTGTGTAGCATCTCCTGCATCTACTAAAATACTATTTTCAACTGAAGCATGTAATGTAGCAACTTGATCTATACCAATGACTGATTCATTATCACCTTCTAAATATCCATGGGTATCATTAGTATGAAAAATATATGCTTCTTTAGAAACAATTGTTGGTTCTTTGGTTTCGCCACACGAAGTAAGAGAAAACGATATCCCACAAATAATCATTATTGATAATATCCAAGACTTTTTCATATGTTTATTCTATTACCTCTAGTTCTATACCTAACAATTTTGTGTCTCTGTTTAATATATTACTATATCAATTAATCCTTTAAACAACCGATAGGAACAATATATACTCCATCCTTTCTTCTATAAGCATATGGTGCTATACCAACCAATATCATAAGAAAAGATGGCGCTTTCATTTTGGTTGTATCTAT
>CAYWNN010000132.1:0-2899 GCA_964459685.1 uncultured Coriobacteriaceae bacterium | reverse complement strand
CATCCATGCCTCATGCACTTAAAGCACTCAGTTTTCAACCGCGGGTACAGAGCTTCTTCGCATCTGCGCTTAAAGGCACAACCCTAAACGAACAGCGCCTGAGCCATGCATACCTTTTTGTTGGCATGGACCAGCAGGGTATGCTGCGCGCAGCGCGTGCCATAGGCTGTTGTGTGGTATGTCCGAACGGGGGAGACAGCAGCTGCGATGAATGTATTCGTGTTGCCCATGGCACCCACCCCGATGTGCGTGAGTACGAGCCAACAGGTGCCCAAACATACTTGGTAAACGATGTGCGTAACATCATGAGCGATGCTCAGCTGGCACCTGTTCGTGCCCAAGCGCGCCTATATATCTTGAAGCAGGCAGATATGCTTAACGAGAGTTCGGCAAATGTATTGCTTAAAACCCTCGAAGAGCCACCTGCCCATGTGCACTTCATTCTTATTGCGCGCTCTACTACGGATATGCTGCCCACCATTGTTTCGCGCTGTCAGGTTGTCCCGTTCCGTGCGATTCCTGAACAAGAGGCACGTACCACCATCGAGCAGCAAACAGGTGTGGAGCCCTGGCGTGCAGCACTTGCCTTATCGGTTGCAAAGGTGCCCACTGAGGCTGTCTCCTTTTTACAGTCGTCCGATCGCCTTGCAACGCGAAATCTTGTGGTGCGCACCCTTTCCGAGATTGACCAAAGTGACGCATGGGATTTGTTGTGCCGTGCGCGTGAAATTATTGTTGCCTGCGATGCGCCCCTTGCAGACATTAAAGAAGAACAAGGTACGCAGGCACAGGTATACAAAGAGTTTCTCTCGACAAGTTATTTTGAAAAGTTCACGGCTCACAACAACAGAAAACTGCAAGCTCGCCAGCGTTTCAGTATTATGGAAGCGCTCAATTGTGCTGAATCGTTTTTGCGTGATGTGCTGATGTATAAGGAAGGGCTTCACGAGTCTGTTATTAACAGCGATGTTATCCAGGCAATTGCACATCTCGCACAACATGCATCAACAGCTGGTGTTATACAGGCTATATCGCACGTACACCAGGCTGCTGATGACATAGCACATAACGTTGCTCCCCATCTGGCCCTTGAGGTCATGCTTATATCCGTCAAGGAGGCTTTAGTATGTTCGACGTCGTAGCAGTGAAATTTCGCTACGCTGCACACGATTTATGGTTTGACCCTGCCAACACCGGTGTTGAATATGGCGACCACGCAATTTGTAAGACAGCTCGGGGAACCGAGATAGGTTTGGTAACGTCTGACCCTCGTACCGTATCTCAAGAAGAGCTTGAGGCCATGACTGGTGGCACACAGCTGCAGCCCGTGCTGCGTGTAGCTACAGAAAGCGACCTTGAGCGTGCTCATGAACTGGCAGAGCGCGCCGATGAGGCTCTTCCGGTCTTTCGCAAGTATGCGAAGGAAGAAGGGCTTGAGATGAAGCCCATCGGTGTTGAGTACCTCTTCGATGAGGGTCGCGCCGTGTGCTATTTCTCGGCAGATGAGCGGGTGGATTTTCGCAACTTAGTGCGCGAGCTTTCGCGCGAGTTGCACTGTCGTATTGATATGCGCCAGCTTGGCGTGCGCGAGCAGGCAGCTATTGTGGGTGGATACGCACACTGTGGTCAGGAATTGTGCTGTACCCGTTTTGGCAATGGCTTCGAGCCTGTGTCTATTCGCATGGCAAAAGAACAGGACTTACCCCTTAATTCCACCAAGATAAGCGGGGCATGCGGCAGGCTTATGTGCTGCTTGCGCTACGAGTTTGAGGCATACCGTAACTTTAAGAGCCGGGCTCCTAAGCGCAATGCTCTTATTGAAACGCCTTTGGGCCAGGCCAAAGTTGTGGAGTACGATACGCCTAAAGAGCAGCTAACCCTGCGCTTAGAAAACGGAAAAAGCATTAAGGTGGCTCTTGCCGATATGAGCGCATCGGATGCTGCCCACAAAAAGAGCGAAGAGCTGGGCTGTAATTGCCGACCCGACACCGTTGAGCGCTCGGTGTTAGAGCGGCTTGAATCGCCTGAGGTGCAGATGGCACTTGCAGAGCTCGATCGCAAAAACGGCATAGAGGTTGAGCCAGAGCTAGTCTTCCACGAAGAGCTGCGCCTCAAAGATGTTCCAGCTGCAAAGGATAGCTCGGCAACACCAGAGCTCAAGCACAAGCGCAGAAGGCGTCGCCATCGTGCAAAGGATGCAAGCAACACAAGGCAAGAAGGCTTGCAGAGTACAGAGCAGCGTGCTGCCAAACATAAGCAGGCTGAAAAGTCCCATACAAACCGCAAGCAGGTATCCGATCGCAAACAGTTGGTCGAGAAGTCCGGCAAGCAGTCGGCTGAGAAATCTCATGCCAAGCGCAGGCAAGCATCTGCCCAAACGAAGAACAAGCAGACGACGTCCAGCTCGCAAGCAAAGAACAATCAGGCTACAACTAACTCGCAAACAAAACGGCAGCGACGGCGCCCCGGAGACAAAGGCGGGGTGCGCGCATCGACGGCACCCACGCAACGACGTGTACGTGCCCGTCGCCGTCACAAAAGCGATACGCAATAAATAATTTGGTGCCCGGTTAAGGAGTGCGGAGCTTCACGCGCAGTTCCGGAGGTGCCGGTAGTGCTTTGCGCATGGTGCTCAGCATAACTAGGCGCCCGGGGCACCCATCGCAGAGTGCGACGCTAAAGCGTCGAAACTCAGCTCAAGGTGCCCTCGGGCTTCAAGTGTTTCGTGGCTAATACCCAGCGGCAGAGTTTCGGCGCGTAGCGCCGCACTCAGAGCTGGGTACCTAGCTTTAGTGCTTGAAAGCTGGATACCTTCCTACATGCTGCTTTTATAGAGCTTGCTTAATCACATAAAAAGAACTCTACAATTATCGGGTTTACATTTGGTGCGAGTGCGAGG
>CAYWNN010000131.1:0-2919 GCA_964459685.1 uncultured Coriobacteriaceae bacterium | reverse complement strand
CAAATGTTTGCCAGCTGCTTCCACTTGTTCGATCAAAAACTTATCGGTGATTGGGTCCTTTGACGTGCTCATTTCTTTCCTCAGCTATTCATCTATGTATTCCTACGCTAGTCTCGTAGAATACCCCCCCCCCCCCGTATGATTTTGTCAAAAAAGTTAGGGACAGCCTACTCGTAGCAATGTGGAGGGAATGAGATGGGTTTAGGATTTGGGCGCAATCACATGGGATTCATGGCTCTCATCTATACTCGTAATTTAGTTAACTCAGGTGTTTGAACGCATTCGAGCAAGTAGGAACCATGGCAGCATCTTCTCATGATGAAAACCATAGTAAGTCTAAAGGCGTGCTTGATGACTTCTCCCTGTCACAGGTAATCGCCTCAACACTGTCTGCTGTTACCTCTCTTTTGCTCTCAAGCAAAATCGGCATTATTGGAGGCGTCCTCGGAGCAGCAGTGGGCGCGGCAGTCGCTGCTATAGCAACGCAGTTATACAAAGGCATGATTCGTGCCTCCACCGAGCGCGTACAGTCGATGATGGAAAATGTCGCTCACTCTCGGAAAGAAGATGAGCCATCTCAAGACACAGCACTTGAAGCTCAAGAGCTAGCATCTGATGAAGAAGCAGCATCTGATGACACCAAACAAATAGATGCAGCCACAGAGCTCACATCTCAAGATACAGAAGTAATGCCCCAAATAAGCAGCAGCGAAGACACAGATGGTACAAACGAAGAAGGTACCACCAAGCGTCGCGGTAAGCTCCACTTTGTTATGGCGCTTATTATTCTTGCTGCACTGGTAGCAGTAGGTATTACTGCCTACCTTATTGATACTGCCACCTCAGGAGAGGGTCTTGGCGCGAAGCCAAGTATTACAAGCACACAATCGACCTCGTCGCAAACGCAAACAAGCACTAATAATGCTATGAGCACAACAGCCCCTGAGACAGCTTCCGCGGAAGACAGCACATCAGATGCAAGTACCTCTGCTGCAACTGATGTCTCTGATAGCACGAGCACGAGCGCAACAACTGACACCACTACTGATGCAACAGACGATACAAGCAACCCGAGCACAGGCGATGAGACAGACAGCAGCGAAAGCACTACGACAGATACTGCAAGCTCTCCTGTCTCACCGGATACCACAACTACTGAGACGACTCAGCAGTAAGTGCGAATGAGTTAGTTTCTGCGGGCAAGCCAGTTTTGTGCAACAGGGCATGAACTGCGCGTTTTGCCTCCATGAATTCACGGGTGAGCGAAAAGGCTGCAAGGCTCTCACAGGCTTGTGGACGCTTCACTTCCACTGTTCCAATAAGGCGTGATGCACGCCCTTGCTGGGGGGCACCACACATAACAAAAATGCGCGAGGAGAGCACGACTGCCTCGTCAATGTCGTGGGTAATAACCAAGGCTGAAAGCCCCAAATCGTGCACGAGGCGCACAAACCAGCTTTGGATATCCTCTCGTGTTAAGGCGTCGAGCGCAGAAAATGGCTCATCGAGCAAAATAACATCGTTGTCCATAAGATAGGTACGCAAAAAGGCTGCGCGTTGACGCATGCCGCCCGAAAGCTGAGCAGGCCAGCTGTGTTCGGTACCTTCCAAGCCGAAACGCTCAAAAAGTGGTGCTGCCTGCTTGTACGCCTCATGCTTAGATACCCCAGCCAATACAAGTGGCAGGCAAACATTATCCAGAATACTTCTGTTGGGCAGCAACAAATCCTTTTGCAGCATATAACTCAGCTTGCCCGGGATGCCAGTTGTCTCGTTGCCGTGTACCCACACCCGGCCAGCATCAGGTACAGCAAGCCCTGCCAAAGCATGAAAGAGCGTAGTCTTCCCACAGCCCGAACGCCCTACCAAACAGCAGATTTCACCAACCCCTACTTCAAGCGAGATGTCTTGTACCACCGCTTGCCCATCCCAGCTCATCGTAAGATGAGAGCATGCAAGTGCAGGGGCAGTGTGAGCAACATTGGAGGCGGCTGCGCTCGCCGAGCTCACAGCATCCGTCAAAGCCGTATTATTCGTCGAGGTATTCAAGGGTATAACCTGCCGAAGTATCGATTTGATTGTCTACCAAGTTGTTCGTATTGAGCCACTCATAGTAGCGCGCCCAACGATCTGCATTGATGGTGCCCCATGCTGCTGCATCTGAGATATATTCGGGCGAAATAACTTCCTGAGCAGCAAGAACAAGATCCTGGTCGAGCTCGGGCACGGCTGCGCAGAGCAGCTCTGCCGCCTCCTCAACGTTCTCTGCCGCGTACTCGTATCCCCTTTTAGCGGCGCGCAAAAAACCACGTACCAGCTCTGGATGCTCCGCCGCAAAGTCATCGTGTGCACAGATGATAGGCGTGTAGAAGTCGAACACCTCATTGATATCAGCAAAGGCGAAGTAATTAACGGGATAATCCTGAATGCGAGCGCTTTGCACCGCCCACCACTCATACACCCATACCGCATCGAACAGGTCTGCACGAAGTCCTGCAACCTCGTCGTCGGTGTCGTAGTTCACAAGTTCAATTTGGGAAAAGTCTCCGCCATCGTCTTCAACAACCTGGCGAACCGTTGCCTGCTCAACATCTAAGCCCCAGGTGGCATAGCGATAGCCTTCCATGGCAGCAGGACGCGTAATCCCATCATCCTCTCGGCTCATAATGCCGCTGGTGTTGTGCTGCACCACCGCTGCAACAGCCGTATAGGGCAAAGGGTTGGCTGAACCCAAGCTGTTAGCCATAGAATCTTGGTAGGAAATACCCATATTGGCACCTCCGCTGCCAATGAGTGCAGCTGCACCGTCGTCGGGCACGGGAACGATCTCTACCTCGATCCCCTCTTCGGCAAACCATCCCTTTTCAATGGCAACATAGATGCCCGTATGGTTAACGTTGGGCGAATAGTCCAACACGA
>CAYWNN010000130.1:0-2924 GCA_964459685.1 uncultured Coriobacteriaceae bacterium | reverse complement strand
ATATATTCAAGTATACGTCCGAGTTTTAACACGGGATACAAACAAGCTCGTGTGTACTGGCGGTAAACGGCTCAAAACCCTCTTTAGTAACCAATCCGTAATCTTCAAGGCGCACGCCAAAACGCCCTGGCAAATAAATGCCTGGCTCAACGGTTACCACCGCGTGATCGGGAATGACTTTGTTGTAGGTGGGGCTGAAGTTGGGGCGCTCATGAATCTCCAAGCCAACGCCGTGCCCCAAGCCATGACCATAGAACTCTTTATAGCCGGCATCGGCTATCAGTTGCACTGACAAGTTATGGATGTCTGATCCAATAACACCTGCATGAATCGCCTCAGCACATGCCTCGTGTGTTGCGCGAACAATGTCGTACACCCGGCGCTGCTCCTCGCTGGGCTTTCCCACACAAACGGTGCGCGTCATATCACTTCGGTAATCGCGATAGGAAGCACCGTAGTCGAGCACAACAAAGTCGCCTTCCTCTACCTTGCGCTGCGAGGGTCGAGCGTGCGGATTGGCACCGTTAGGACCTGAAGCAATGATGGGGCTGAAGCTATTTCCGTCAGCTCCAGAGGCGAGCATGTAGTTTTGGAGCTCTAAAAGAATTTCCTTTTCACTCACACCAGGACGAATAAAGGTGCAGATATGTTCAAATGCATCATCGGTTAACTGCTGCGCACGACGCATAAGAGCAATTTCTGTGTCGTCTTTTACCATGCGCAAATCTATGATTTCTCCGCTCATGCGCGGCATATCAACGGTGGCAGGGCATCCCTCACAGAGTGCGTCAAAGAAGGAGAGCTCGAGGCTGTCCTCTACCGCAAGACGAGTTATTCCCTCTGCCTTCACTAGGGATACAACCCATGCAGGATGTGCAACAGATTCCTTATCTATAACCCAGCCGGAATCTTCGCCCATGCCTGCAACAAGGGCGTTGTAATAACGGGAGTCGGTGTGAAGCCACAGCCCCTTTTCGCTAATAAATGCCGTATGTGCAATCTCATCGTCGAATACGCCAATCAAACCGCAGAGCCATTGAATGTCGGCAATCCTACGTAGAACAACTGCATCCCATGAGCGCTCTTTCATGAGCGCACGCAAACGTGCAATACGAGATGACGTGTCCGGACGTGTTTCTAAAACGCTAGCCATAGCAACTCTCCTTATCTGGCTTCATTAGTGACCTTGTGCCTGCAGCACTGCTGTGCTGAGGTATAAGTTATCCCAACCTGTAAGCTATCTGTTCTCTAGATTACGTGCTCTCTAGATTACGTGCTCGAGAAGCACACCATGCTTCCAAATGCTCAACAAGCAGTTCTTGCGGAATGGATGCCAGGCGCACCTTTCCCATATCGTGCGGGATGGGCAGCATAAAGCGGTTCGAGCGCTCAAAGCATACCTTTTGCAAACTACTTTGTAGTTGAGCTGGCTCTACATGAAGCGCTACTTCATCCAAACCGAGCCTATCGAGCAGAGCATCTTGCGCATAGATGAGCTCAATATCGAAATCTTCTACCAAGCCTGCCGCAAGACGGCTCGAAAAACGCAGCCCCTCCGATATACACAATCCATAGTTGAGTTCAGGCGCAAGGCGACGCAAAGCTTCGGCAAAGCTTGTGCCGTAATGCAACGCCTGACGCATAGCCACCGCGTTTGAGCATGCCAAACGGCCTCGAAAGCGAAGGGTATCGAGTATCTGCTCTCCGGTTACATCTACATCGAACTGCTCGATTGCCTGAGCTCTGCTGCCAAGCCCACCGAGCTGTACATCGCCGGTCGCCATGGCAGTGCTTACCATATAGGCGCGCGCAAGCAAGGCTGAAGGGAGCTCGAAAGAGAGCTCGTCGAGATCAATGATGCAAAGTCGGGGGTAGCCATTGTTTTGCACGCGAGAGGCAGTATCGCTCGCGGTATGTATGCCCAAAGGAGTAGCTACCGGCTCTATTGCGGACGCCACATCGCTTGGAACAAAGACGCAGGTAACTCCCCCGCACCAAAGCCCTGCTGCAAATGAGCAAGCAGAAAGTACATTGCTATTGCCTGCCGCAAGCACAACGTCGTCTGAGGTAATGGATGCTTCTTGCAACATCGCGAAGAGCGAAGCTATGCTCTCGAAAGAACGTGCATCGTTGCCGGAGCCAAGCCTTTGAAGCTGAGGCAGGTAGCCGGCGTCGCTCAGCTGGTGACATATACGCTCAACAAGCTCGTCTTGCAAGCTATCTTGTGCCACTACCAAAGCGCGCTTAGGCCGCCCGGTATAGCTCACCAAGCTGCTTCCCAACACACTCAGTGCTTGGTGACCTAAACGTACGGCACACATTCCCCCGGGAACCGAGACACTGCGCCTTTGTATGGCGTCACGACTGCTCGTCATGTTCTGTCTCCTCCCCTTCAAATACAGCGTTTCGCGTAAGGAAGTTTTCAAAACGACGGAGATAGCGCATAGGAATAATATCGGTATCACACTGCGGACGTACCATTATGGTGCGTACCCCCGCCAAGTTGCCCCCGAGGATGTCGGTAAAGAGCTGATCTCCAATGAGCACGCTGTTTTGAGGACTTACCCCTGCAGCCTTGCATGCCTTGCGAATATTGAAAGGCAAGGGCTTGAAC
This sequence comes from uncultured Coriobacteriaceae bacterium, assembly GCA_964459685.1. Lineage (GTDB taxonomy): Bacteria > Actinomycetota > Coriobacteriia > Coriobacteriales > Atopobiaceae > CADBMC01. The sequence continues at coordinate 310 of CAYWNN010000130.1, read as the reverse complement.
GCACTATGGATGCCTTGTACCTTGAGCTCACGCGCTGAGCGCTGTACCTGGCTGCGATACCAGTTATTCGACACCATCATGCACATAAAGCCCATCGTCCGCGCACGATCGAGCCACTCGTGCACAGAGGCCGGAGCCTCATGGGCATTGCGTGGCACGACGGTATTGTCCCTATCAAACAAGATGCAACGAATACCTTGGGAATAGAGCTCATCTAAATCGATGAGCTCTATGCGTGCAACATAACGATCTGCGGAAAGCAGACTCATGAATACTCCTCTATAACTGCAAGATGCTGTGCGTAGGTTTC
>CAYWNN010000129.1:0-2924 GCA_964459685.1 uncultured Coriobacteriaceae bacterium | reverse complement strand
TTTTTTTGTCCGAAACCAAAGTCTTCACAAAAAGTACATTTGAAAATACGAGAAATTTCACAAAAGCTTAAGCCTCTCTTTAGGTTTCATCTTTACAATGTTTTGTAGAAGAAAAATCTTTCTTTCTTCACACACGACTGTCCATTTTTGAAGGAGTTGATAATTATGGACGTAATGGTAGCGGAAGTCCAAAAGTGGCTGAACGACACGTATGCTTTTGGGGTTGTCGTTGATGGGATCACGGGAAACGCCACGTTTACGGCACTGATCAAAGCCCTGCAAACTGAAATCGGCGTTACCGCAGATGGTGATTTTGGTTCTGCAACGCTTGCTGCATGCCCCACAATGCAGGAAGTTGATGATGTGAATACGGCCCAAGCTTCAAATCTGCATTATATCCTCCAAGGATCATTCTGGTGCAAAGGCTACAATCCGGGCGGATTTACTGGTATCTTTGGTCCGAACACCACATCGGCAGTGAAAGAGTTTCAGTCTGACGCCGGTATCGATCAAGACGGCATTGTAACGCCCTATATCTTGCAGGGTATTATGAATACCGATGGATACGCTTTTACGGAAACGGATGATGTTGAGCTTAACTACAAACATCAGGTTCAAATGGGTCTCAACAAGTACTACGGCTCTCAGATTGGACTCATTGCCCCGAATGGAGATTGGGAACGCAAATCTCACAGAAATCTGATCAAAGCCTGTCAGATCGAATGGGGCGCCACCGTGGATGGTATCTGGGGATCCGGAACGATGAGTTCCGCGCCTACGCTTTCCATCAATACATCCGGATATACAAACTCCAAAAGGCTGCTGCAGTGGTCGCTTGCTGTAAACGGTTTCTATGCGGACAATCTGGACGGGACTTTTAATACGTCAACACGGGAAGCGGTCATTGACTTCCAGGAATTGATGGAACTTGGCGCAGATGGCATTGCCGGGCAAAACACATGGGCATCTTTGCTCGTAAGCTATGGCAATACAAGCCGGACTGGGACAGCATGCGATACGGCGACCAGGCTCACCGCATCGACTGCAGCGGCTTTGAAGAGTGCAGGATACGAAGAAGTAGGGCGGTATCTGACAAATGTGGACGGGTCTGCTCTGGACAAGAAAATGACGGATGAAGAATTGCAGATCATCGAAGCTGCCGGGTTGAAGGTATTCCCCATTTTTCAAACCTATGGTGGAGAGGCGTCTTATTTCACAAATGAACAGGGCCAGTCCGATGCGGCAGAAGCGAAGGCAGCGGCACAAGGCTTTGGTTTTCCGGCAACGTCAGTGATATATTTTGCCGTTGACTATGATGTATTGATGGCAGATATCAGTTCAAACATTATTCCCTATTTTGAAGGCGTTAATTCCGCAATGGGCGGTGCTTATCAGATCGGCGTGTATGGGCCACGTTCTGTTTGTAACTCTCTGAGCGAAAACGGCTTGACAGCACGAAGCTTTGTCTCTGATATGTCCAGCGGCTTTACGGGCAATATTGGCGTGAAAATGCCATCTAACTGGGCGTACGATCAAGTCGTTACCACATCTGTCGGCACACTTTCCATTGATAAGTGCATTGCATCGTCTGCAAGAAAAACTGCTGTTTCCCCATCTGAATTCGTGGAATATCCGTCCATTGATGAGATAGTGTCCGAGGAGCTGGAGGCGATAAAGAAAATCTATGAGCTGGCCGTCGAGTATCTCAAGAACGAATCATCCGACGGAAACGAAGATGTTACTGTCGAGCAGGCAAATGGACTTTCCCTGCGCTATTTAAGAAGTAGCGAGTATGAATCTGCTTTGTGGACCATCATTGCGGGAGATCGGGATCAAAATTTTGTCGATTATGTCTCTGAGAAATTTCCAGAATTTGACCCCAAAACCTACTCCTTTACTAATCCCGGCGATCAATCATCTATCGGAATTGCTCATCTTTTTGCAACTTTAAATGCAAATTATCACGAAACGCTTGGATTTGACTTCAATTTTCTTGAAAGAGATGTTGATTCATTCGCTGGTTGGGCCGGTGATCTAATACAAATGGGATCTATTATTGAAAGATCAGTCAGTTTCGGGTATAATTATTTCAACGTAGACGATCTCATAGTATTAATTGGCTCTACAACCGATGATTTAACTAATTATCATTTGTACGAAATTGCAGAGGATAATTCATACGTAGAGATGACTACGAAAAACACAGGGTTTAGCTTGGAAGATTTATATCAAGATGTAGACGGGTACAATATTTCCCAATTATATGACCTCTCGTCAACCCCTATATATTCGGCAATGAATGATTACTATATAACATCCAAATATTACAAGAAGAGATTCTCTTTATTTAAACAAAACCTTCTTACCCAATTTAATCGGGATACATTATTTGATGTTGCAAGCGAATTTACAAATGAAGAGGTCTTATGGATATCATCTGTGTTTGACATATACGTTAACGCCTTCTCCGAAACACTGTACGGAAACGTTTTGGCAGAAGGATTTGAGGCAAAAATCAACAGATTAATAGCACAGGAGGAATAAATGATAAAAAAGAGAATAAAAGGAATACTTATAATTTTAATATACTTCTTTCTTGTGTTCTCATTGTTTTTATGGAGCCATCAATACTATGGAACTGAAAAAGTTATAGAATACTGGATCATAGTGCTATTTCCTTATGTGCTTGGAGGGGCGTTTATAACTTGCATAATTCTTGGAAGATTAGCTCTAAAAATTACAAAAGGACTGGCTGTTTTTGATACCCTTTTTTATTCAGGATTTATATTCCTTTTGTTCCTTTTCTTGGTAATATTTGAAAATTTCACTCTTGAAGAATCGTTTACTGTTTTAGCGCAAGTGGTTGCTGGATTCCTCATTGGCGCCTTTTGGCAACTCAGAAAAAACAAAAGAAAAATCAACCA
>CAYWNN010000128.1:0-2929 GCA_964459685.1 uncultured Coriobacteriaceae bacterium | reverse complement strand
CTATTGAACTGCGCTCTTCTGTTGCAATCTTGTTATATCGCTCCTGTAGTTGTTCCAGAATAAATTTAGATAGCGATACACTGATACACACATCTTTTTGCAAGATATCAGCGATCTTATGCATAAGGAGGCTTGTATGAGTTCTATCAAAGAAACACTTTCAAGGCGTAGCTTTATGAAGCTGTCTGGGGCGGTGGCTGCTATTGGTGCGAGCGCCGGTTTGGCTGCATGCAGCGACGATAGCTCCTCAGATTCAAGTGACAGCACCTCAACTGCTTTTAAGCTGGGACACATTGGGCCTCTCACTGGTTCCACAGCAATTTATGGCCTTGCTACCCAGAATGGTGCTGAGCTTGCGGTAGAAGAAATTAACGCTGCTGGCGGCGACATTCAGTTTACGCTTGAGTCGCAAGACGACGAAAACGATGTTGAGCGCTCGGTTAACGCATACCACACGCTCATCGACAACGACATGCAAATTCTCATTGGTACTACTACCACCACGCCTTGCATTGCCGTTTCTGCTGAGACCAATGCCGATCGTATTTTCCAGCTCACCCCCTCTGCCTCCTCTGTTGAAGTTATCGGCGGCGAGGAAATAGGCGCAGACGAGCCGCGCAAAGACAACGTATTCCAGATGTGCTTTACCGACCCCAACCAGGGCACCGCATCTGCCGATTACATTTCGGATCAGAACCTCGGCACAAACATCGCCATTATTTATAACAACGCCGATGCCTACTCAACAGGCATCTACGAGCGCTTTGTTGCCCGTGCTGATGAGCTCGGCTTGAATGTTGTTGCTGTTTCTACCTTTACTGATGACAGCGCTACCGACTTCTCCGTACAGGTAGGAGAGGCGCGCTCAGCTGGAGCCGACCTTGTGTTCCTGCCTATTTATTACACGCCTGCCTCTCAAATTCTTATCGAGGCAAACCGTCAGGAGTACACCCCCAGCTTCTTTGGTGTCGATGGTATGGACGGCATTCTTGCCATCGAGAACTTCGACACTTCCCTTGCTGAAGGTGTCATGCTGCTTACGCCCTTCAACGCCGACTCCGAGGATGAGCGCACACAGGCATTTGTTGCAGCTTATGAGGAAGCTTACGGTGAAACACCCAACCAGTTTGCGGCAGACGCCTACGACTGTGTCTACGCCATCCAGGCAGCCATCGAGTCTGCAGGCCTTACCTACGATCAGTCGGCTGAGGAGATCTGCGAAGCACTGATTGAGATCTTCACCTCCGATGACTTCACCTACGATGGTCTCACAGGCGAGGGTATGACCTGGTCTGACACCGGTGAGGTTTCCAAGGAGCCTCGCGGCATGGTTATTCAGGACGGTGCCTACGTCGGTCTTGACTAGCCCTTGTTCCTTGCGCTCTCGCAATTTGTGCGCATAGACCTTGAGCGGGTGACCCTTACGAGGGTCCCCGCTTGTTACATAGAAGCATGTTGTTTGCATAGGAGATACAGATGGGCTTTCTCACTAACCTTGTAAATGGCATAAGTCTCGGAAGTGTGTATGCCATCATTGCCTTGGGTTACACCATGGTGTATGGCATAGCAAAGATGATTAACTTTGCGCATGGCGATGTCATTATGATGGGCGCCTATATGTGTTACTGCGCCTTGGTTTACCTCGGCTTGAATCCCATCATTGGTCTCATCGTATGTATTTTGGGCTGTACGCTGCTGGGCATTCTCATTGAGCGATTTGCATATAAGCCCTTGCGCAGCGCCTCTTCTCTTGACGTGCTCATTACGGCAATTGGTGTGTCGTATCTGCTTCAAAACGGCGCACAGCTTATATGGGGATCGGATCCAAAATCCTTCCCGCAGCTCATCAATTTGCCTTCGCTACGTCTCTTCGATGGTCAGCTCATTATTTCGTCAATTTCAATTGTGACGGTTATTGCCAACATCGTCATCATGCTGCTTCTCAGCTTGTTTGTATCAAAAACAAAGATGGGCAAAGCCATGCGTGCCTGCTCAGAGGATCGTGGCGCAGCTCAGCTCATGGGGATTAACGTTAACTCGACCATCTCTCTTACCTTTGCTATTGGCTCAGGCTTGGCTGCTATTGCCGGCGTGCTTTTGTGCTCGACCTATCCAACCTTGATGCCCACAACCGGCTCTATGCCAGGTATTAAAGCCTTTACCGCAGCAGTTGTAGGCGGTATTGGCTCTATTCCAGGAGCCATGTTAGGTGGCTTGTTATTGGGCGTGATCGAAATATTGGCACGTGCCTATTTGGGCACGCAGTACTCCGATGCCATCGTGTTCTTGGTGCTTATTGTTGTATTGCTGGTACGTCCTACGGGTCTTCTCGGCAAGCCGATGACAGAGAAGGTGTAGGTGATTGTTGTGTCAGCGAGCAATACATCGCAAACAAGCACGCCAGCTAGTAACAGCTCACCTAAGACCGCGCTCGTGAGTAAAACTTCGCATAAAGCAAGGCGTGAGCTAAGAAGCAATATCATTACCTATGCCATGGTTGTCGTAGCCTATGCCGTAGTACAGCTGCTCGTTACTAACGGATATATCGGCTCTGCGCTTCAGGGGCAACTCATTCCCATCTGCTGCTATATAGCCATGGCGGTATCTCTTAACTTGGTGGTAGGACTTTCTGGTGAGCTGTCGCTTGGGCATGCGGGCTTTATGAGCGTGGGTGCCTTTAGCGGTATTGTGGCATCTACCTACCTTACCAACTTTATTTCGAACAGCTTTTTGCTGCTCGTGGTATCTATGTTTATAGGTGGCATTCTTGCAGGCATAGCTGGCGTTGTTGTTGGTGTGCCGGTTATGCGCCTGCGTGGTGACTACCTTGCCATCGTTACCCTTGCCTTTGGTGAGATTATTAAAACCCTGCTCAACAACATGTATGTAGGTGTTAATGCATCAGGTATATACATCTCCTTTACCAGTG
>CAYWNN010000127.1:0-2941 GCA_964459685.1 uncultured Coriobacteriaceae bacterium | reverse complement strand
TTAATATCTAGGCTGTGCATGGGATAGTCGGTATGTGCCTTATGGGCATGTACCTTAAAGCTGTTAAATGACCCAGCCTCACTCAGTACACGCAGAGCTGCCTGCGAAAAGACTTCAATATCACGAGGACAACGAATAGCTGTCGACACACGGGCAACGCCAGGGATTTGACGTAGTGCTTCAACAACAGCCACAACACAATCATCGTCGTTAACGGGAACGATTATACGTCCCGATATACGACGAACTTCAGCAATCGGAAAGGCTTTGAGGCGGAAACGGATGTTGCTAATTAAGCGATTTTCAAATAAGGAACGATTTTTGCCTTTAAGTCCAACTTCATGATAGTGAACTAAACAGACATAGGACCCCATGCTTACTGCTGGTGTTTGTCGGGGTGAGCGAGAGCCTCATCAAACTCATCAGCCACAAAGCTTAATGTTCCACTCTCAATCTCCTCCAGAGCAATGGAGATAGGATCTTCACCAGAAACAATAGTGGTAATGTCATCAACCTCTTGCACAGCAGTAACACGCAAATGTTGGCTTCTCAGCATGTTATTGATGTCGCATGCGCGCTTGGAGGTTATAGAACAGAGCAAAAAAGGATTGTGCTCAGTTTTATTAAGTAGGCTATCAATTTGTGGTTCTGTGATTGACATGGCTAATATCGCCTCACTGGATCGGATCTTTTACATACAGAGAGAGTTTACATTATTCACGTGAAGCCTCGTAGGTCAATATCAGCTCGTAAAGCTCCTTTGATGCACGTTCAGCATCATCATTAACGATGCGAACATCGTAGCGCGAAGCATAGGAAAGCTCATTCTGAGCTGCAGCAACTCTTTTAGCAATGGTGCTCTCATCCTCTGTCGCTCGCATATGTAAACGCTGGATAAGCACATCGAGCGAAGGAGGTTCTATAAAAATGAGGACAGCTTCCGCATACACCTTGCGAACGTTCATTGCCCCTTGTACATCAAGCTCAAGGATAAGAGATGAATTGTTTTGAAAACTCTTCTCAAGTTCGCTGAATAGGGTGCCATAACGATGATTGTAGACCTCTGCCCATTCCAAAAAGTCTCCCTGCTCTATATGGCGAGAGAACTCTTCCTCTGAAAGAAAGTGATAAGCAACACCATCAATCTCTTCTGGACGAGGATGTCGAGTTGTAGCAGAAACCGCCAGGCTTAAGGAAGGGTGCCACTGCATTACAGAACTTATAAGAGTGCCCTTGCCCGCCCCTGACGGTCCTGAAATTACGAAAAGATGTGGATGAGATGCCACTTACTTGGTCAAAGCCTCAAGAAGCTGCTCACGCTGACGGGAACCAAGGCCCTTAACGCGACGTGTGGCAGAGATGCCAAGCTCGTCCATAATCTTGCTGGCCTTAGCCTTGCCATAGCCCGGGAGCGACTCGATAAGAGCGGAAACCTTCAAACGCTGTGCAATAGGATCATCAGATTCAAGAACCTGTGCGACACTCACCGTGCCATTTTTGATGTTCTCACGAAGCTCAGCGCGGGCGTGACGTGCTGCAGCAGCCTTCTCGAGAGCCTGTTTACGCTGCTCATCGGTTAGCTCGGGTAGTGCCATGTTTCCTCCAATTGTCGAACAATCTATATCTAGGGTGACGTTAAAACGCCACCTAAGTAAATACCTGCCTCAAAGGCACCCAAACATGATAAGCATGTGACCTTGATGTATGCAATAAAGAAAGAAAAATTTTTAAAAATTACGTTATCTCCTGCTGAATCTCTTCAAATGCAGCCACAGGATCGCATGCCTGAGTAATGGGACGCCCCACAACGAGAAGGCTTGCGCCATCATGGATGGCCTGCGCAGGCGTTGCTATGCGCACTTGGTCATCCGGCACAGACGAAGCAGGTCGAATGCCAGGACAAACAAACATTGGATCAGAGCCAAGACTATGTCGTAGGTGCTTAAGCTCAAGTGGTGAGCATACAATGCCGTCCGCTCCCGCATCACAGGCAAGGCGCGCGAGATGTTCGACCTCATCATCCATTGAACCATGAATACCAAGCTCACGCATCTCAGAAGGCGATGTACTGGTAAGCATTGTTACTGCAATAAGCTTGCAGCTTCCCGTCCTATCTGCACGAGAAATGCCCTGGCGAGCAGCCTCAATCATACGGGCTCCACCCAGAGCATGAATGGTAAGCATATCCGCACCAACGCAGGCTGCACTATATGCTGCACCCTCAACTTGGTGGGGTATGTCATGTAGCTTAAGATCGAGAAATACCTTCATACCAAGCCCATGTAGCGCCTTCACGACTGAGGGACCAGCTGCGTAATAGAGGGTCATGCCCACTTTAAGCCACCTGGCATGCCCTTGTAATGTTTCAGCGAGCTTGTAAGCATCTTGCTCTGAACAGTCGAGTGCAACAGCAATACGATCAGCGGCGGCTAACATTCAAAGGCTCCAATCAACTCGGAAATGCTGCGTACCCCTTGTTCTTCGGCCCACTTAGACAAATCTTGTACAAGATCTGCAGCGCACATGGGGTTGTATAGATTGGCGGTTCCAATCGTAACGGTGCTTGCACCGGCAAGTATCATTTCAGCAGCGTCTTGTACTGACTCTACTCCCCCCATACCGTTGACGGGAATGGATACGGCTTGTGCGGCTTCCCATACCATACGAACAGCAATGGGATGAATTGCAGGACCAGAAACACCCCCCGTTGGCATGCCGAGCTTACTTTTACGTGTGTGTATGTCTATGGCCATGCCAGAAATCGTATTGATGAGCGAAAGAGCATCTGCGCCTGCAGCTTCCGCCGCACGAGCACACTCAGCAATAGATACCGGAGCCATCTTCACCAGCAAGGGCTTTGATATATAGGGACGCACGCTTCGAACGATGGCTTCCATATCCTTTGGCGTCCCTCCAAGCAAGACACCACCACGCTTAAGAT
>CAYWNN010000126.1:0-2943 GCA_964459685.1 uncultured Coriobacteriaceae bacterium | reverse complement strand
GCGAAATTCGCAAGATGTATAGCTGGAACGACGAAGATAAGCTCATCAATAACTAGGCAAGGCGTATAAGGGGCTCCAAGGAGCTCCTTTGCCTTTTATTCCTGAGTCCTGAGGCGTTCTACAACACGGGGCAGTGCCTCAAACTCGAGGGACGACCTCAGCAACATACGGAGAGGATATAGCCATGCAGCCCGCTCAAAGTGACGCAATTAAGTTTGGCGCTCGAAATGCAGCTCACCGCTCGCTGTTTCATGCCTTGGGCTGGACCGACGAGGAGATGCAGCGCCCCATTGTTGGTATTGTGAGCTCGTATAACGAGGTGGTTCCTGGCCATATCAATATCGACAAGATTGTGGAAGCGGTGCGCCTGGGCGTGGCAATGGCAGGAGGCACTCCTGTGGTATTCCCAGCCATTGCGGTCTGCGATGGCATTGCCATGGGTCATCAAGGTATGAAGTATTCACTGGTTACTCGTGACCTCATTGCCGATTCTACCGAGGCGATGGCCTTAGCGCATGGCTTTGATGCTTTGGTTATGGTGCCTAACTGCGACAAAAACGTGCCGGGCTTGCTTATGGCAGCGGCTCGTATCAATGTACCCACCGTTGTTGTTTCGGGTGGACCCATGCTTGCGGGTCGTGTGAATGGCTGCAAAACCTCACTTTCATCGATGTTTGAGGCTCAGGGCGCCTACACCGCGGGCAAGATGAGCGAAGAAGAGCTCGAAGAATATGCTCGCAAAACCTGTCCTACCTGCGGTTCGTGTTCCGGAATGTATACAGCCAATTCCATGAACTGCATGACTGAGGTATTGGGCATGGGCCTTAAGGGCAATGGCACCATTCCCGCTGTGTACTCTCGTCGCATTGAACTGGCAAAGCATGCTGGTATGGCGGTCATGGACATGTTGCGCAAAAACATTCGTCCGCGCGACATTCTCACTGAGGAAGCCTTTCATAACGCCTTAACAGTTGATATGGCTCTGGGCTGCTCAACAAATACGATGCTGCATCTTCCTGCTATTGCTCACGAGTGCAACATCGATTTGAACTTGGATATCGCTAACAACATATCCGAGCACACGCCTAACTTGTGCCATTTGGCTCCAGCGGGGCGTACTTACATGGAAGATTTGGATGAAGCCGGCGGCGTGTACGCTGTTATGAATGAGCTTTCACGCAAGAATCTGTTGCATCTTGACGGCATAACAGTGAGCGGCAAAACCGTGGGCGAGAACATTGCAGATTGTCCGGTCTTGGATTACGACGTTATTCGTTCAATTGACGACCCTTACTCCCCAACGGGAGGCATTGCGGTTTTGCGAGGTAACCTTGCACCTGAAGGTTGTGTCGTAAAGCGCTCAGCCGTATCAGAAGAGATGCAGGTACATGAAGGACCGGCACGCGTATTTGACAGCGAGGAAGAAGCTCAGCTTGCTATTGACGCTGGCAAGATTCAGCCGGGCGATGTTGTGGTTATTCGCTACGAAGGACCCAAAGGAGGTCCTGGCATGCGCGAGATGCTCAATCCAACATCCGCGATTATGGGCATGGGCTTAGGATCGAGTGTGGCACTCATTACCGACGGTCGTTTTTCAGGGGCTACGCGTGGAGCATGCTTGGGCCATGTATCGCCCGAAGCGGCATCAGGTGGTCCTATTGGACTCGTTGAGGAAGGCGACATCATTTCTATCGACATTCCTCACTACTCCGTTGAGCTTAAGGTTGACGAGGACGAGCTTGCACGACGCAAAGCTGCTTTTAAACCGCAAGAGAAGCAGCTGTCTGGTTACCTCAAGCGCTACGCAGCTTCCGTTTCGAGTGGCGCTACCGGAGCCGTTCTCAACTAGGGCAGGTTGAACGAAGTCAACGAGGAACGAACATACAGGAAGCAAGCATGCAAGCAACAGCTCGGTGCGCTCAACGAGGGCATTGCAGGTGAAAGGGGTGAAGGTGGACGTAAAGCAGCTACACAATTTAGGACGTGACCTCAACACGCTTGCCCTTTTTCGCGCTTTGAGCTTGAATCCTGTCATACAGGGCTTGCAGAGCCATCTTCTTGCCTGCGGGCAAGCTGCCTGTGAGGATGGGGACTATGAGAGCGGCAGCGGTGAGCATGGTGGCAATCTTGCTGCCTATACTCAGGCAATAGGCGAGCTGTACGCTTCAGGCACTTCGTCCTTAGCACGCTATATCTACGATCTCATACTCGAGGATGAAAACCCCTACATAGAAGCTGTAGGTGCCCAAGAGCCCATTGCTGCAAGTATCGAAGCCTCGCTTGAGCGGGAGCTTTCGGTGTTGCAGCGCCTGGCCAATATGACTCCTGAGGATTTTGCTGGTAACGGAGCTTTATGGGATGTTGCTTCAGCACCTGGCTTTGAGGTAGAGCAGATAGCACTTGCGGATGCATACCGAGAGCATATTGCATCCATAGCTGTGCGTGGATTTGGTATATACGCTCACTACCATGCATTTAAGCTTGGTGAGGCTGCGCAGGTGATACCCGTGAGCTATCCAGATCCCATTCGCCTGGACGATCTTGTGGGATACGAGCAGCAACAAAGCGCAATTATCGAGAATACAAAAGCCTTGTTACAAGGACTGCCTGCGGCAAATATCTTGATATCTGGAGATGCCGGAACAGGTAAAAGCTCAACCATTAAAGCGGTGGCTAATGAGTTTGCATCTCATGGCCTCCGTATTATCGAAGTGCAAAAGAATCAACTTTATGAAATCCCCGAGCTTTTAGATGTATTGAGGCGCAATCCGCTCAAATTCATCATCTTTATCGATGACTTATCCTTTGCGAGCAATGACGATAACTTTACGGCCCTTAAAGCCATTCTCGAAGGCTCGCTTGTCAACAAATCAAACAGGGTTGCTATTTATGCAACGAGCAATAGGCGTCATCTTGTGCGTGAGCGTCACAGCGATCGCGACG
>CAYWNN010000125.1:0-2983 GCA_964459685.1 uncultured Coriobacteriaceae bacterium | reverse complement strand
CGTCGTACAACAAAACATAGCGAACAATATCTGTGTTATCGGAAATCCAAGCGCGCGCCGCCTCAAGGCACTCATTCGAGGCGTCATCAGAAAATGCGCGTATCTCCTGGGTGTCTTGTTTCTGTGTGTTTTGCGCGGCGAAGCTAACTAGTACAGGAACTTCCGCACCTTCTGCAAGTGCGTCGAGTGCCTGTTCAAGCAAATCGCAGGACATCTCATCGAGCTCTGGTGATACCTGATACGACACCTATGAATACCTTTCATGCAAAAACGGGAGCGCCTGCTTGGCACCCCCGACTTTATTATTCACGTGATGCCACACATTCCAACGGGCTCAACGCGTATATGTCCTGGTGGAGATGATGGGGCTCGAACCCACGACCTCAGGCTTGCAAAGCCCGCGCTCTCCCAGCTGAGCTACATCCCCTTATGTAGGAGCCCAAAGACCCCAATAATAACCGCCCCAACGGCGACTCGGCTCACGCTGGGGCGGCTATTCGCGTAAATGGTGGGCCCGACAAGGTTCGAACTTGTGACCTCCCGGTTATCAGCCGGACGCTCTGACCAACTGAGCTACGGGCCCGCGTGACACATCAAGATAACCTTTATTTATCCAAAGGTCAACACTTTGTTTAAGTATATTTCCATATAACATCTCTGTGCGCGGTAATTTCATCGGTGTTGGCGGGTACTATACCCCACATTGCGCTATATATAGGATAAGGCGAGGAGGTGGTTGTGTGTCGATGGTGCGCATGGATATAAGCACGGTGGTCGTTGCAGGAGGACCTGTTCCGTCACTCATTATTCTGCAGGAACGTAAACGCCAAGACGAAGCAAGTGCATCACAGCTGCCCATTCGTATTGGACGTGTTGAGGCTGCGGCAATAGGAAGTGCTGCCGAAAGTTCACTTCACTCACGTCCTATGACACACGACTTGTTCGCTTCGGTGATTGAACAAGCAGGACTACGTGTTTCTCGCATTGTTATCACTGGAGTAGAAAACACAACCTTTTATGCACAAATACATTTTGTGAGCAATCAGCAGCGTTTCAGTGTTGATGCACGTCCCTCTGATGCTATCGCTCTTGCACTACGTTGTAAGGCACCCATCTATGTTGAAGAGTCTGTACTCAGTGCGGCTGCCATGCCTGAATTCGATAAAACGATTAAACAGGAGTACGAACTCGAGCAGTTCCATTCCTTTGTGAGCAATCTCAACCCGGACGACTTCAAAGAGGCTGATACCTTATAGCAGGGCTTTATTGTGCACGCGCCGTTGTACACGAGCTGTTGTGTCAGCCAGCATTGTTGTGTCAGATAGCAAACCAGCCAGTATGAAACCACACTGGCTGGTTTTTTCTTCTTCTGTCTAAGTGCGTTACGTTAATGACGCACTAAGACTGGTGTTCCCTATTCTGTTCCCTATTCCCCGTCAACCAAGGTCTCGTCTAAGGGTTCTTCCCCGCCGATATCAACGCTTGTATCATCCGAGGATGCTCCTGCTGCCTCAAGATTTAGTGACGTTTGTTTGCTGTCTTGTGGGCTGTTTTGGCGAACAACAAGACGGGCAAGGGCAGTAATTCTGTCGCCGTCGGCAACATTCATCACTTTTACGCCCTGAGTTGAGCGTCCTAAGCGGGATATGTCGTTTGAGCGCACGCGGATAAGCACGCCTGCCTCACTCACAATCATGAGCTCGTGTTGTGGTCCTACCACGCGCATGGCAGCCAGAGGTCCTTTTTTAGCCGAGCGAGAAATGGTGTAAACGCCTTGGCCTCCACGGTTGTGCTCGGGATAGTCGGCGATAGGAGTTCGTTTGCCATAGCCTTGCTCGGTGATAACGAAGAGGTCCCCTTTGCCGTTGGTAATCTCCATGCCCAGCATCTGCGCATCGCCTTTAAGTGTGATGCCACGCATGCCCGAGGTGTTGCGACCCATGGAGCGCACTTTAGACTCGTCGAACAGGATGACTTTGCCCTCTGTCGAGCAAAGGATGACCTTATCTCCTTGTTTTACTCTGCGCACATTGATAAGCTCATCGCCTTCACGCAGTTTAATTGCAATGATGCCATCGCGGCGGCTCTTGTCATATTCACTCATCGCGGTCTTTTTCACCATGCCATCACGCGTTGCAAACATGAGATAGGCATCATCGGCAAAGTCGCGCGTGGTGATAACGGCAGTAGGACGCTCCCCTTCGTCGAGCTGCAGTAAGTTAACGATTGCAGAGCCTCGCGCGTGGCGGCTTGCAAGCGGAAGCTCGTGAACCTTAAGGCGGTATACCTTGCCGCGGTTAGTAAAGAACAGCACGTAGTCGTGGGTAGATGCAACAAACAGGTCCTCAACAAAGTCGTTGTCTTTGAGAGCAAGACTTTGGATTCCTTTGCCTCCTCGACGCTGCGCTCGATACGTTGCTACCGGCAGGCGCTTAATGTAGCCAGCATGCGTAGCGGTAACAACCATATCTTCATCGGCAATGAGGTTTTCCACATCGAGATCCACAGGAGCATCTGAGATAGTGGTGAGGCGCTTAGTGTTAAACCTCTCTTTGGTCTCAAGAAGCTCTTGTTTTATGACCGCGAGAATCTTCTGATCGCTGGACAACAAATCCTCGTAGTAGGCAATAGCGCGCTTGAGACCCTCAAGCTCCTCTTGAATTTTGTCGCGCTCGAGTCCGGTGAGGCGACGCAGACGCATCTCAAGGATGGCGGTTGTTTGTTCTTTGGTAAAGCCGAAACGTTCGGTAAGGCGTGCAGCTGCTTCAGCATCTGTTCTGCTCGAACGAATGATAGAGATAACCTCGTCGATGTTGTCGAGCGCTACAAGCAAACCCTCAAGGATGTGGGCGCGAGCACGTGCCTTGTCGAGATCGAACTGGGTGCGCCTGGTAACAACTTCCACCTGGTGGTCGATATAGTGTGCAATCATTTGCTTTAAGGAAAGCGTTTTAGGAACGCCATCCACAAGCGCAAGGTTGAT
>CAYWNN010000124.1:0-3002 GCA_964459685.1 uncultured Coriobacteriaceae bacterium | reverse complement strand
GCTGCCCATCTCAAGCTCACCCTGTCGAAACCAGTCGCCCCCAGGATGGATGAGTGGTATATACCATCTTCAATTGTCAAAATAGCGCTCGTGAATTATACCCACACAAAGCGCCGCTAACAAGCAGCTCTTGGCAAGCGGACAACGACGAGTAGTGCAGATGGTTGGGCTGTAGGGCGCGAGTGGCGCTCCCTTAACGGCTGCGATATAAGTGCACCAGTGCTTGTGCCCTCTTAGCGGCTGCGCTGCTTAAGGGCTCGCTGGATTTCTCGCTCGGCGTCGCGACGAGCCATGTCTTGCCGCTTGTCGTAGAGCTTTTTGCCGCGTGCAAGACCAATAGCCAGCTTTACTCGGTTGTGATCGTCGAAATACATCTCCAAGGGCACCAAGGCTCTGCCTTTTGCACGTAGATGCTCATCGAGATAGTCGATCTCTCGCCTGTGCAGCAAAAGACGGCGTTTCCTGTCGGGGTCTACGTTAAAGATGCTGCCGTTACTATAGGGGTGAATATGGACACCATGCAGCCAGCACTCGCGCTTGCGAATAAGGCAAAATGCCTCGTTAATTTGGCATGAGCGCTCTCGAAGGGAGCGCACCTCAGTGCCCGTAAGCTCGATTCCCGCCTCGAAGGTTTCATCGATAAAGTACTCATGGCGCGCCGAGCGATTGCGAGCAATAGTGTTGCGCTGTTTGTGCTTGTGTGCCATGGCTCTACTCCTCATCGCTCTCGCGGATAAGGGCAAGGAGCGCCTCTGCTGCCTTGGCACCAACCAAATTATAGGCACGGACGGTGAGTATGGTTGCGAGTTCATTATTGTGTGCTTGCGCAGCGTCTGTTGCGCACATCAACAAGCACACCACCAACTCGGCATTAGCTCCTTCAGGCAAACCTTCTCTTGCAAGAAGCTCAGCTACCTCATCGTCGTTGAGGGTGTCGGGGTCTGCCTCTGTCCCTTGCGCGAGTTGCAGTGCAGCTTGCAGGTTTGCATCCTCAATTTCGAAGCGTTGTGCGCAGCGTAAACAAGCAGCCTGTAGCTTGTATTGCTGAGCACGGCCGTAGTACGCAGCAAAGTTGGTATAGGCACGTATGAGGTGTGTGGCTTCGCTCGCCCGCTCAAAGCATGAATAGCTCAGTGCCAAATACTCCTGCTCATCACCTGAAAGGCGAAACAGTTCGGCGAGATCAAGCCGATAGGCACACTCCATAGGATTCCAGCGTACTGCCTGCTTTAACGCCTCAATTGCTGCTGGGATATCCTGCGTATGAATATAGGCATAAGCCAAGTCGGCATATACACGATCAAAGGGCTCAGTAATGACCCGAATTTCGCGCTTATCGTTTTCTACCTTTTTATAGGCTAAAAGCTCGAAGGGCGTCGAAAAGCAGAACCACTGCAGCTCATCGCTTGTAGGGCAGTTCCTATCAACGTATTCCTCGATGTCTTCAGCACACGAGAGCAAAAGCGACGTGGCTGCATCTATCTGCTGAGCAACAAGGAGTGATTCTGCTTGTACGAGCACCTCTGATGTGAGCGATTCCATAGATTCCATAGTGTGCTAAATACCCTGATGTTCTTTTACACCTTGAGATATCTACGCATGGCAATAGCAGAGCTAAACAAACCAATAAGCAAACCGAGAAGCAGCAGACCCACATAGGTCGTAATGATGGTCTCCGTAGAAATGGAGATTGACAAAAACGACATGCTATCGGCAAGCGCAGGAATACCCTTCAGGATGATAAGGTGCAAGACTCCAATTGCCAGGACCGCTCCAAGCAGGGCTTCGATGGCGCCTTCTGCAACGAAGGGACCCCGGATAAAGCTGTTAGATGCTCCTACCAAGCGCTGAATTGAAATCTCTCGGCGGCGCGCAGTGATAGACAGGCGAATAGTGTTGTTGATAAAGACAAAAGCAACGAACACGAGCATGACAACAAGGGCCATTGTGCCAATGCGCAGGTAATTAGATACCGTAAACAGACGCTCTACTGTTCCTTGTCCATACTGCACGGAAGCTGAAGCATCGCCGCCATCTGCTACTTCTTGGAAGAGCTCGTAGTTCACGAGCTGTGTGGCAGTGGTCTCAACATTCTGCGGGTCGTCCATTGTGATAACAAGTGAGGCAGGTATGGGATTTCTGCCGTCTAATGCCTCAAGTGCTTGTTCAGCATTGCGGCTCGACATGGTTGAGCGATACTCTTCGAGCGCTTCTTCCTTACTTTTGTAGCTAACCGAGGCAACGTTATCCCACTGTTCAATTTCTTCTTGCAACTCAGCAACGGTATCTTCGTCTGCGTCGTCAGAAAGAAAAGCCTGGATGGTTACCTGATCTTCAACGGAGCCTATCAGGTTATTGATAAGCGTTGAGGCAATAACAAACATACCAATGATGAACAGCGCCAACAAAATCGTTACCACTGCTCCAAGCGTGGTAGACCAGTTACGCCGGAAGTGATGAAATGCCTCGCGCAGTGAATAGCCAAAGTTAAATGGTGCCATAGTTGACGTAGCCTCCTCGTTCTTGGTCACGTACAACCCGACCAGCTTCAAGCGCAATTACTCGTTTATGCATGGAGTCGACCATCTCACGGTCGTGTGTTGCCATAACAACTGTTGTACCGTTGCGGTTAATAAGTTCCAAAAGCCTCATGATGCCCAGTGAGATAGCGGGGTCGAGGTTACCGGTTGGCTCGTCACAAATAAGCAGTGGCGGGCGGTTAACCATGGCACGCGCAACAGAGACACGCTGCTGCTCGCCACCAGAGAGCTGATCTGGGTAGCTATCCATCTTTTCTTCGAGACCAACAAGGCGCAATACCTCGGGTACTTGCGCGCGAATAACAGAGCGGGGCTTACCAATACACTCAAGTGCAAAAGCAACGTTTTCGTAGGTTGTCTTATCGGAAAGCAGCTTGAAGTCTTGGAAAACACAGCCAATTTGGCGGCGCAAGAACGGAATCTTGCGGTTGCGCATGGTGGTTAAGTCTTGGCCCGCAACAA
>CAYWNN010000123.1:0-3012 GCA_964459685.1 uncultured Coriobacteriaceae bacterium | reverse complement strand
CTGGCATTGACCCCATGGAGATCTTTGGGCTCATTGTTTTGCTATTTGTTTCCGCATTTGCAAATACATCGCAGGTACAGCTCTTCTTTATTGCCGGCATTATCGCAGTTGCCTGTGGGCTTGCAGGCGATGTCATGAGTGACTTCAAAACCGGTCAAATTATTGGTACCGACCCTCGTACCCTATGGTGGGGACAGGTCATTGGCGCCTTGATGGGCACGGTAGTCTCTGTAGCAGTGCTTATTGTGTTGGTAAACGCCTATGGCACAGACAGCTTCGGCGGTGATGGAATCTTCGTAGCTGCTCAAGCAGAGGTGGTAGCCACCATGGTTTCTGGTATTCCGAGCATCGAATCATTCGTTGTTGGATTTGTTGCAGGCATTGTGATGTATTGCGTTGGTCTACCAGCAATGATGTTTGGCCTTGGCGTATATCTCCCGTTCTACATGTCTATTACGGCTACCATTGGTGCCATCATTCGTAAGGTATATGACTGGGTATGCAAGCGCAAAAATCTCGACATGCAAGAAGCTGAAGAAGCCGGCGTCGTGGTAGCTTCAGGCTTTTTAGGAGGCGAGTCCATCGTTGGCGTACTGGTTGCCTTGGCAAGCGTAGTAGCGCAGCTCATATAGAGCTGCGTGCTGCGACGATACGCTACCCCAAGCTAACTAAGCCAAAGCAGCCCGAAGTAGCTAGAAGTAGCCCGAAGCTAAAACTAAGCCTGAGTTCGAATTGAAACGCGCCTTTGAGCTTATAGCTCTAGGCTTCCTTAATAACAATTCTGCGGCCTACTGTTGCAACACGGTCGTAGGCATCAAGACAGTATTCCATACGGTCGAACAAATGCAGCCAAGCAAGACGATCGGTTGATGGGGCATCTTCATGGAAAAGGCGCCAAATGGCCTTGTGATACACCTTATCGCCATTGTTCTCTATCTTAGAAAGCTTCCGTGCTGCTTTTTCTATCTCAGTCGTATCGTTTTGGTAGGTCGGTATGAGATCGATCATCTCATGCAAGGCCTGTGCTGCCTCAAGCGTAAACTCTGCCATCTTAACTGCTTCCTCGCGTACCTCCTGAATATTAAAGAGGGCAAGACGCAATGCGGCACCTTCGGTTTGGTCCAAAATATCGTCCATCGAAAGCGCAAGATCGCTGATGTCTTCGCGATCGAAGGGTGTCATAAACGAAGTAACGAGACGATCCATGATGTCGCGTACCACACCGTCTCCTTGAGACTCGAGCTTGGTAATAGACGACATCAGATCCGTGGAGGTCTCTGAAGGATAGCAATGGAGCAGCTCTGAGTACAGCCTCGCAGTATCCTCAATAATCGTTGCAAAATTCTTAAATGATGTGAAAAACGGGTCTTCTTTTTTATGGCGTGCCATCATGACCTCCTTAATTTTTCAGCTACTCGTGCACCCTAAAACAGGAACAAGAACAGCTTGGCCATGGCAAATCCCAACAAGCCACAGCCAGGAAAGGTACAAACCCAGGTGTATACCAACTCTTTTACAACAGACCAATCAACGTTGTGAATATCGCGCGACGCTCCTGCCCCCATCATGGCAGCAGATGAGGTATGTGTGGTAGACACGGGTAAACCAGTAAGGGTAGCTACCAGAAGCGACGCAGTGGCAGCAAAAGCAGCACTAAATCCTTGATACTGCTCAAGCTCTACCATCTCAACGCCAACCTTTTTGATAATGCGCTTTCCTCCTATTGCAGTGCCGAGCGAAATAATGCCGGCGCACACGAGCTCAAGCCAAAGCGGAAAGTCGAGATTACTTGCAGACAGGCCAGCTGAAAGCGCTACTGCCATCATTGCCATCGACATGAACTTCTGTCCGTCTTGAGCACCATGCATCGCCGCAGCGCCAGCAGCAGCTACCACCTGCATCTTACGGAAAAACTTATTCACATGGCGACGATCGCGACCTGCGCACACAAGCTCAATAACCTTGGCTATTGCCCAACCAAGTGCAAAGCCACCAACAGTAGAGAGCACTAAACCGTAGATAACCTTTATCCACTCGCTCATGTTAACTGCGTCAAAGTTGCCCTGCAACGCAAAGGCAGCGCCCGTAAGCCCTGCAATGAGCGCATGAGATTCTGAAGTGGGAATGCCAAACACCCATGCAACAGACGCCCATACCACAATGGCTACCGCAGCTGCAGCTAACGCTACTAATGCCGAATGATTATCTCCTGAAAAATCCACCATTCCGCTTAAGGTGTCAGCAACGGCGGTAGATATAAGTGTCATGCCAACAAGGCCAACAAAGTTACAAATGACAGCCATAACAATTGCGCTGTCTACATTAATTGCTCGCGTTCCTACAGGAATGGCGATAGCATTGGCTGCATCGGTTGCCCCATTAACCAAGATAATTCCCAGTACCAGTACGAGGGCAATAGCAAGAAATGGGTTGGAGACTACCTCGCTCAGCACGAACTCAATGCTAACCACATAGTCCTCTTTTCCTGAAGCGACGCAAAGGGCGCTATATACTGAAAAACATGTATACCACGCGCTATGCTCGCTATACCGAACCTAAGGCTTTGTAAGAAATGTAAACAAACCTTACATACTGTAAAGGAGCAAACACCCCGATTGAGTAAAGAATCTGTAAGGTACTGTACCTGAAATGGAAGGGCGAAAGCTATGAAAACGGTCACTATCATTGGTTCTGGTCAAATGGGAAGTGCTTTAGCGTTCCCTTTGAGAGATAACAATCATGAGGTTCGCTTAGTTGGCACACACTTAGACCACACAATTATCGAGGCTTGTCGCGCTACCAACCGGCACCCAAAGTTTCAGCATGATTTTCCCGAGGGTGTTCAATTCTTCCAAATCGATGAGGTAGATACCGCAATACAAGGCGCCGACTTCGTTATATGTGGTGTTTCGAGTTTCGGCGTTGAATGGTTTGGTAAAGAAATTCTCCCACGTATTCCGGAAAGCACCCCCATATTGTCAGTTACCAAGGGTTTGCAAAATCTCGAGGACG
>CAYWNN010000122.1:1313-3065 GCA_964459685.1 uncultured Coriobacteriaceae bacterium | reverse complement strand
GTACGCGGATGATTATCATCTAAACCATATCTAAGTCTAAGGACTCTTTCTTCTCTATCCGTTAAATCTTTCATAATGTCATAAAGAGCCTCTTTTAAAAGCGCTTTAGTCGCGTATTCATTAGGAGACTGCGCTTCTTTATCTTCAATAAAGTCTCCTAAATGGGAATCATCTTCTTCTCCAATAGGAGTTTCTAGCGATACTGGTTCCATCGCGATTCGTTGAATTTCTCTGATTCTTTCAGGAGAAAGGACTCCTTCCATCTTAGAAGATATTTCTTCTGCAGTCGGTTCACGACATAACTCTTGAGCAAGTTGACGTTGCACCCTAGTTATTTTATTGATTGTTTCCACCATATGGACAGGGATACGAATGGTTCTAGCTTGGTCGGCGATTGCTCTAGTAATCGCTTGTCGAATCCACCACGTGGCATAGGTTGAGAATTTAAAGCCTTTTGTATAATCAAATTTTTCAACCGCTTTTATTAGGCCTAAATTACCTTCAGAGATTAAATCTAAAAAATGCATTCCACGACCAACATAATGCTTGGCAATAGAAATAACTAATCTAAGATTAGCGTTAATTAGTTGCGTCTTCGCCTCTTCATCACCTTCATTTATCCTTCTAGCGAGTTCGGTTTCTTCGCTTGCATTTAAAAGAGCGACCTTACCAATATCTTTTAGATATATTTTCACTAAATCGTTAACTTTAATATCGGAAGCGGTAAATTTAGAGAGGTCTGCTAAATCGGTATCCGTAGGAACATCGATATCTGCAAGTGCATATTCATCCACTTCATCTAGATCATCAAGTTCATCTTCTTTTAATGTATCTTCAGAAAAGGAAGTTAAATCATCTAAATCTTCCTCTTCTTCAGTGGTTACTTCAATATCATTGTCTTTAAAAAACTTCATGATACCTTCATAGTCTTCATCGCTAAGATCTAGATGCGAAGTCTCTTCATAGATTTCTCCTTGTTCGATGACTCCACTAGCTTGAGATTTCTTTAAAAGTCTTTTTTTAATATCCTCAAGCGATTCAATTTCTTCATCATCATCTAAAATGATTAGTTCATCTTCTTCTTCTATAGAGGTATCTTTTTCCTTTTTCTCTTTTAACGCCTTACTCTTTTTTTCCTTCATCGATAGTGCCCTCCTTTTCAAGCATTGATTCATATTCTTCCTTTTTCGCGCGGTTATGTTCTTTAATGATGCGCGCTTGATCGATTGGATCAGGATTATTTTTAAAAGCTTCTTTAATTTGTTGATATTGATGTAGTTTTGCCTTCTCTATTGTTATTAGGCTCGTTAATTCATCCATTGATTCTTTAGAGTATGCAGGAGTTTTAAAGTTATCCTCACTTGTTAAATTAGTGATTTCCTTATTAGCCTCCTCCTTATGAGCATACTCGCTTTCTTGCACTAAAGAGATGACTTCGCTTAGATTAATTTTTTGGTGATTTGATAAATATTCGATTAAAAATTCCGCGATATTGCGGTAAATATCTTGGTAAAAGTAATTAATCTTCTCTTCATAATATTTAACCGCTTCTTCGTTATGAAGCATTTGCCTTAAGACATCTTTTTCTAAGTAAACAAGACGACGAATCTCTTTAGGAACTGAAAGTTTTTTCTTTCTTTTTTCCTTATCATAGTCAGCGCTTGCCGCTGCATCGATTTGTCTTTGTTTTTCTTTCTCCGCTTTATCTTTGTTTTTTAGATAATCCTTAAGCGCGCGAGGATCATAACGTGT
>CAYWNN010000122.1:0-1213 GCA_964459685.1 uncultured Coriobacteriaceae bacterium | reverse complement strand
TCATTTTCTAAATAGACAATGCGATAAAGAATTCTTGCCTTATCAAGTTCAGAGATAATCTTCATCGTCGCCGCTTTACCCGCTTGATCGTTATCTAAACATAATCTAATCTCAACGCTTGCCTTCTTAAGTAAAGCGATATGCTCTTTAGTTAAGGCAGTACCCATTAAGGCCACTACTGAATTGATTTTTACCTTATTAAGTGCGAAAACATCCATAAAACCTTCAACAACGTAAAGGTAATTATCATGCCTTAAAGTTTCTTTCGCTAAATGGTAGTTATATAAAACTTCGCTCTTACGAAAGATAGCGGTCTCTGGAGTGTTTACATATTTAGGTATTTCTTTACTATCAGTAAGGCTGCGCGCGCTGAAAGCGAGTACCCTTCCTTCTTCATCACAAATAGGAAAGATGAGTCTACCTGCATTATTATCGGAGGTGTTCTCGTGTCTAGCCTTTGCTACTCCAATATTTTCAATATTTTTAAGACTAAACTTCTTTTGTTCTAAGTATTCAATCGCTAGTCTTCCATTGTTAAAGGCATAACCTAATCTAAACTTCTCTCGATCATCTTCTTTAATTCCACGTTTAGTAAGATAGGCGCGTGCTTTTTCCCCTTCTTCGGTAAAAAGCGCATATTGATAAAATTTAGTTAATTCTTCAATACACTTATAAAGAACTTCTTTTTCTTCATCAACTTCTTTAACAAATGTTTTCTTTTCATCTAATCTGGGGTCAACGTAGTTAATTAGCGACGCAACCCTTTTAAGTGCTTCGTGATAAGAAAGATTTTCAAAACGTTGAACGAAAGTGATCGCGTTTCCCCCATTCCCACATGAATAGCATTTATAAATCTGCTTTTCTCTAGAGATATGCATTGAAGGATTATGATCATCATGAAAAGGACAAAGCGCGACAAAACTTTTACCCTTACGGATAACGTTTATAAAGGTAGAGACGATATCGACGATATCCGCTCTTTTTAAAATTTCTTCACTAATTGACCCTCTGCTCATATATTAAATTTTGATTGTTAAATGAATTAAATATTACTTAAATCTTTAGTGAAATAGTCCACTAAATCAGAGATTTTTACACGTACTTGTTTCATTGAATCTCTTTCTCTGATGGTGACCTTTTTATCTTCTTTGGAATCAAAATCAAAGGTAACACAGTAAGGTGTTCCAATCGCATCTTGCCTACGATATCTTTT
>CAYWNN010000121.1:0-3108 GCA_964459685.1 uncultured Coriobacteriaceae bacterium | reverse complement strand
GTACCGACATTTTGCTTGGAGGCAACTACGAGCAACTTGCGCTCGATATGGTTATTCAGCAAGGATATGACCCCGAAGATATTCCTGAGGACGTTTTGCGTGCTGCTCAAGAAAAGGCAAAAGAGATTTGTGAAGTTGAGCGTGAGCATGTGTTGGCAGCTGGTGGTCTCGCAGTTATTGGCACCGAGCGCCATGAATCACGCCGTATCGACAACCAGCTACGTGGACGCTCAGGCCGTCAGGGCGACCCTGGGGTCACCCAGTTCTATCTATCCCTAGAAGATGATTTGATGCGTCTGTTTGCAGGCGATCGCATGGATAAGATTGCCGATATGATGACGCGCGCAAACATTCCAGACGATGTGCCTATACAGGCAAAGATGGTTACTAAGGCAGTTGAGAGCGCCCAGCACAAAGTTGAGCAAATCAACTTCTCACGACGTAAAAACGTGCTCGACTACGACAACGTCATGGACGTGCAGCGCCGTGCCGTTTACGATGAGCGCAACCGTATCCTCGATGGCAAAGACATTGCCGAGCATGTAAGCAATGTGCTCGACAAGGTGGTAACAAAAGCTGTTGAGGACTATTGCCCAAGCAATGCGGCGGAGTCTGAGCGCGATATTGAAGGGCTCAAGAGCTGGTTGGTTAACCTTACGGGGATACAGAATGCGCTGCAGGGCGAAGGAGAGGACGCACTCGATAATATCTCTCATGAGGCACTCCTTGAGCTCGTACACAAGTTTGTGCGCTCTTGTCTCGACGAAAAAGTAAGCTCTCTTGGCGAAGAGCTCACTCAAAAACTTTCTGCCCAAATCATGGTGCGTGTTATTGATGCGCGTTGGATGTCCTATCTGCAGGAAATGGACTACCTGAAGATGGGTATTGGGCTGCGCAGTTTTGGTCAGCGTGACCCGCTGTCGGAATATCGCTCAGAAGCTTATGCAGCTTTTACCGCCTTGCGCGACACGATGTACGAGGACTTTATACGCCTCATCCTGCGTTATGAACCACCCACGCTTGAAGCAGCACAGCAAGGTTCAGATGCAAGAGCAGCGACATCTATGCTTGAGCGAGCAACTTATTCAGGCCCTGCTGACGTTGATGGTGAACAGACAGACTCTGCAGCACGTATCCATGCGCCAGCTGGAGTTCGCGGGGTAGGTGCACCGGGTGCGCAGGGTCGTGCTTCTGGGGCGCAGGGTGCTCAGGGTCAGCAGCGTCAGCAAGGCTCACAGAAAGAGGCGTCCGCCAAGCCTCAAACCTTCCGCAAGGACGAGCAAGATCCCTATGCCAAGGTAGGGAGAAATGATCCCTGTCCTTGTGGAAGTGGATTAAAGTTCAAAAAGTGTCATGGAAAGCGCGCATAAGCATGGCGGATTTTTCTGAGAGAACCATAGGGCTTGTTGCTGAGCGCGTGGCGAACATTGCCGATTACCTGCACATCGAGGCACAGCGGCAGCAAATTACAGAGCTTGAGCAGCAAAGCAGCGCCCCTCACTTTTGGGATAATGCAGAAGAGGCGCGCGAAACTATGAGCAAACTTGCGCGTGCAAAAGAAGCGGTAGAAGGTATAGACGCAGCACATGAACAGCTAGAAGATGCACGTACTGCCTTTGTGCTTGCCCGCGAGGAAGAAGACGAGAGCTTGCTTCTTGAAGCACAGAGTATGCTCGAGCAGCTCTCACACAGCCTCGATGAACTCGAGCTTTCGAGTTGGTTTAGCGATAAGCTCGATTCAGGCGATGCAATTGTTACCATAACGCCTGGTCAAGGTGGTCTTGAAGCGCAGGACTGGTGCGAGATGCTGCTGCGAATGTATCTTGCGTATTGTGAGAAGCGTCACTGGAAAACAACGATAAACGACATGCCCGTAGCAGAAGTTATTGGCATTGACCGGGCAACCTTTACGGTATCGGGCAAAAACGCATATGGGATGCTGCGCGCTGAGCAAGGAGTTCATCGTCTTGTGCGCATTTCTCCCACTGATGCAAAGAAGCGTCGTCAAACTACCTTCGCAGGCGTAGAGGTTCTGCCCGTGCTCCCCGATGATGTTGAAGTAGAAATAGACCCACAAGACCTGCGCATCGATGTGTATCATGCATCTGGGCCTGGTGGACAGGGCGTGAACACAACGGATTCTGCTGTGCGCATCACACACCTTCCCACAGGCATAGTGGTAACCTGCCAAAACGAGCGCAGCCAACTTCAAAACAAGGCTGTCGCCATGAACATTTTGAAAAGCCGACTGTATGAGCTTGAAAAGTCACGTCGTGCTGCTCAGCTTGACGAGCTGCGCGACAAACGGGATATTTCCTTTGGTAATCAAATTAGGAGTTATGTACTCTATCCATTCCAGCTCATAAAGGATTTACGTACTGGTGTTGAAACAGGAAATGTGGATAGTGTTCTTTCTGACGGAAACCTTGATGAGTTTATTGTTGCCTACCATCGCTGGGCCTCTGGTGGAGTAGCATCTTAGTCCGGGAAATTGCAAGTGAGGCTTCACATGAGTGTAGCTTGGCTTGCTCCACGTACAACTATTGGTAGTAAGAGATGGGAGTCACATGAGCACGACGTATGAAGTGCCTGCCCAAACCCGTTCGGCGAAAGAGCTTAAGCTTATCGCTAACGATTTGCGGCACGACATCATTACCATGCTCGAGAAGTCGCAGTCTGGTCATCCAGGCGGGTCGCTTTCTTCAGCAGAAATCATTTCCGTTTTGTATTTCTCGGGTTTGATGCGCTACAACGCTGACCAGCCGGAAAAGCCCTATATCGATCATTTCGTGCTTTCAAAGGGTCATGCTGCCCCCGTGTTGTATGCCGCCTTCCATCAGCTGGGCTGGCTGAGCGACGAGGATATACTCACCCTGCGCCAGCTGGGAAGCAAGCTGCAGGGACACCCCGACAACCATGCATGCCCAGGTCTTGAGGTATGCACCGGCTCGCTGGGCCAAGGGCTCTCCATTGGCGCAGGCCTTGCACTAGGACTTAAGCAAGATGCTGAGGCTGCAAACACGGCTGCAGAATCAGTGTTCGTACTCTGCGGTGACGGCGAGATGCAAGAGGGTTCAAACTGGGAGGCCATTATGTTTGCCGCCCACC
>CAYWNN010000120.1:0-3110 GCA_964459685.1 uncultured Coriobacteriaceae bacterium | reverse complement strand
CGAATGGCACCGCAGTACTTGGCTTAGGAAACATTGGAGCGCAAGCTTCACTTCCTGTAATGGAGGGCAAAGCGGCGCTCTTTAAGCGCTTTGGAGATGTTGACGCCTTCCCCATCTGCGTGAACTGTGCCACACCGCAGGAACTTGTCGCCACGGTGCGTGCTATTGCCCCTTCGTTTGGGGGTATTAACTTGGAAGACATCTCTTCTCCAAACTGTTTTGAGGTTGAGCGTCAGCTGGAAGAAGAACTCGACATCCCCGTTTTTCATGACGACCAACACGGAACCGCCGTAGTCGTTACTGCTGCCCTGTTAAGTGCCCTGCGCTTAGTAGGCAAAAAGCTCGCTGATATTCGCATTGTGCAAAACGGCCCGGGAGCTGCAGGCAACGCCATTATTCACATGCTTGTGGAAGCTGGTGCCACGCACATTACTACCTGCGACGAGTTTGGCGTGCTCTACCCCGGGCGAGACAATATGGATGCCTACAAACAAGAACTTGCCCAGCTCACGAATCCGGATGGGGTACAGGGCTCCCTTGCCGACGTTATCGCTGGCGCTGATGTGTTTATTGGCACCTCACGCGCACATCTGCTCACCCAAGATATGGTGCGTTCTATGAATAAGGACGCCATCGTATTCGCCATGGCAAACCCTGTTCCCGAGATTGGCTATGCCGAAGCAATCGACGCAGGAGCAGCTGTTGTGGGAACAGGGCGCTCGGATACCCCTAACCAAATCAACAATTTGCTGTGTTTTCCGGGGCTGTTCAAGGGAGCGCTTGCGGTGCGCGCACGAAGTATTACACCGGAAATGAAAGTTGCTGCAGCTCAAGCTATTTCTTCGCTTGTATCAGATAGCGAGCTTACACCCGACTACATTATTCCAAGCGCGCTTGATGCTCGCGTGGCACATGCTGTAGCGTGCGCTGTGGCGCAGGCTGCTTTGGATGCAGGTGTTGCACGATTCCCCGAGGGAATGGCTCGTCTTACCAGCGAGGACTTTGCAGGTAAGAACGCATGCTAGCTCACATACGAACAATCCCGGCGAAAGATATCACGGCTGCTGTACGCGAGCTGTGCATTACGGCGTGCTGCACACTGCCCTGCGATGTTGAAGAAGAGCTACGACGCGCCTATGAGCGCGAAAGTTGGCCGGTAGCTCACGATGTGCTCGGCACTATTCTCGAAAATGTAGACATCGCCAAGCGTGACATGGTTCCTTTGTGCCAAGACACCGGTCTTGCCTGCGTATTTGTAGAGCTTGGTCAGGATGTACATGTAGACGGAGATCTGCGAGAAGCAATAGATGAGGGTGTGCGGCAAGGCTATACCGAAGGCTACCTGCGCAAATCTGTTGTAGCGGACCCTTTAAAGCGCAGCAACACACAGGACAACACACCTGCACTTATTACCTTTAATGTTGTGCCTGGCAATCAGCTAAAAATTGTGCTTGCCCCTAAAGGCGCCGGAAGCGAGAACATGGGCAAGCTCGCTATGCTAACACCCGCTGCGGGCCGCGAAGGGGTAATTGCCGCCGTGCTCGATGCTGTGCGAGCGGCTGGTCCTAACGCCTGTCCCCCGTTAGTGGTGGGCGTGGGTATTGGTGGCAGCGCAGATCACGTGCTCTCAATTGCTAAGCAGGCTTTGCTGCGTCCATTGGGCACACGTCACAGCAAGCCTTTGTATGCAGAGCTGGAAGAAGAGCTGCTTGAACGCATCAACGAGTTGGGATGCGGACCCCAGGGTTTGGGAGGAGCTACTACGGCACTCGATGTGCATGTGGAGGTACTGCCTACCCACATTGCCTGTTTGCCTGTTGGTATAGCGCTCAATTGCCATGTGGCGCGTCATGCAGAGGTAGTGCTATGAGCAAGAGTGAGGTTTACGAGGGTGCGCACACTGCCGCGAGAGCTCAGCGAGAGCCTATCGTGCTGCAAGGTCCTCTCAGCTATGACAACATCTCCCATCTTCGCGCAGGTGATGCAGTGCGCCTTTCAGGCGTGATATATACCGCACGCGATGCAGCTCACAAACGCATGTGTGAGGCGCTTGAAGCAGGAGAGGCGCTGCCCTTCGATATCAGCGGCGCCATTGTGTACTATGCAGGACCCGCTCCCGCTCCCCCAGGAAAACCTATTGGACCTGTAGGTCCTACTTCGAGCTACCGGATGGACCCCTATACTCCGCAACTACTCGACTGCGGCATGCTTGCCATGATTGGCAAGGGTCGCCGAAACGATGCTGTCCACAACGCTATCGTGCGTAATGGCGCGGTATATTTTGCCGCAACAGGAGGAGCAGCCGCGCTCATTGGACGCTGCGTACGCTCGGCAGAGCTTGTTGCCTATAGCGACTTAGGCACCGAAGCAATTCGTCGCCTCGAAGTGGTAGATATGCCACTTGTCGTGGCAATAGATGCAAAGGGAAACGACCTATACGCCATAGGACCTGAACAGTACCTTCAAAGCCGTCAAAGATTTCTCTCCTAGCGTCGACCCCAATACAAAAATGCAATCGCAACACCCTCGTGAACCTCTACGCGGGCAAAGCCAGTGGTAATGAGGTTAGAAACACCACGATCGGCTAGTGGTTCAAGTCGCTCATGGTCGAGCTCCCAGTACATGTTGAGCTCGCTCACCACACATTCGGTTAAAGGCACAAGCGAAAAGCTGTTACCGCGTGCAAGGTCATCGAGCTGCCAGAAGGACTGCCCGTCTGGACAAAGCACCATCGCTTGATATCCATCTTCCACCAGCATCGGTGCCCACTTGGCGTAACGCAAAAGCTGCCCCATAACCCCAAGTTCATGATCGGGCCAGCCTCCGGTAGCACAGGTAAGTATCGGCTTAAAGCTCGGGCATCCGTGCTCATGTGCGAGACGCTTCGCAAGAGACAGGGCGAGCGACAAATCCGTCTCGTCTTTTTCAACATTGTGCACGTCGCAGATGTCTATATGCTCTTCTGCCCACGCTTTGGCTTCTTCGCTTGCGCTATCAGCGTCACCGCAAAAAGCCTGGGGAACTACATTGGCTGCTCGGCACACCTCAACACCCTTGTCAACGGCGATGACGGCGTCGCATTCTTGAGCGAGACCTGCCACAAGCTCGGG
>CAYWNN010000119.1:0-3115 GCA_964459685.1 uncultured Coriobacteriaceae bacterium | reverse complement strand
AGCCGCTTACAACGGCTCAGAGAAGCTTGGAGGGGCTAACAGCCCTTATGATCTCCGGGGCGTTATATTATCAATAGATTTTTGGTACGCCTTATCACAAAAATAAAACTGCCATATTTGACGCAAGCTGCTATAATCAAACAAAGCGGTGCCCCGCCAAGCCGGGCGACATCGTTTGTTCATTCAAACCCCGCACGGTCTCCAAACCTTAGGCGGGGCTTTTTATGTTCAAATTCAGTCGTTTACTAGCGTTCTCGGCTAATGCCGATAATGGAAATCACTATAGTGAGAATCGCACACATGGCGATAACTGTTTGAGTATCCATCGGCAACACCTCCTTTCGAAGATGCCGCCTGGCTAGCAAAGCACCAAGTAAAAATTATATCGTCGATGTGCCCATTTGGGCATATGCCGCTAAACCCTCATTTTTATCCTTCTAAAAACAACCCTTTAAGCCACTGCTTCATATCAGAACTATCTAAAATATTGACTCGATATTTAGCAGCTTCTTCACGTAAGTCTCCGAAAATATTAAAGAGCCTAATGCTCATTGCAGCTTCGAGATCAACTACTTTTCTAACTGCTTCTGTGTTGTAATCTTTAATTCCATATTTGTTCAAAAACTTCATGAGTTGATTTAAATTTGCGCCTTGCTTTTTAAGCTCGTAGGCCATCTCTTTTAGAGGTGCAATATCGATTACAGGCACAGGTTTTCCGTCCGTGTTAAATATTGCCACGCGGATATATTTAGCAATCGACATTTGGTTTAGCTCCGCTCTTTGAGCTAACTCTTCGTATTCTTCTTCAGTCAAACGAAACTTAACTTGTCGCTTTCTGTATCTGTTTTCTTCACTCATTTTTGTGCATCTCCTTAACGGGTGCAGCCGCCCGTTCCAACTCTTTTTTTAACGGGTGAAGCCGCCCGTTTTAGTTGCTTCTCTTTTGAAGAGAAGCATTTTCCTTTTCGCTTTGACGAAAAGGAAGCCGTGTAGGGTGTTCATGCAGCTTTTAGCTGTGTGGGTACCTACACGTACATCTTGCATGTGAGAAAGCCTTTTTAAGCTTTCGAGAGCGCAGCGCAGCAAATTTCGGGTGAAGCCATCCGCTTTTGCTGCTGGCGAAGCGGTTTAATTGGCCTCTGAGAAGCTCTGAGATGCGTTCTAAGGCCAAATAGGCCAAATAGCTGTGTCAATGAAGCTGTCGGTGACTACGGGGCGTTAGCCTCGTTCACAGACAGCGTAATTGATGCATCCCCGAGAAAAAATAAGAAAAAAGGAAAGGAGATCCAAAACATCTCCTTTCCCTTGTCATGCTATAATCAAACAAAGCGGTGCCCCGCCGAATCGGGCAGCATCGTTGGTTTTTTTTAAAACCCCGCGTAGCCTGGAAGCGTTAGCGGGGCTTTTTTTATTCCCTTCAACACTGTTCGCTATTTATCGGCTAATGCCGATGATAGAGATCATTACAGCAAAAATCGCACAAAGGGCGATGACTGTCTGAACATCCATCGGCAACACCTCCTCTCGGAGATGCCGCCCGATAGCGAAACACCATTTCCATTGTAAGCAAAAAGAAAAACCCCGCCCGCAAGCGAACGGGGCGGAGTTTTTGCTAAAATGGTGGTCAAAGGACAAAAGCATTCGCAGTGCTTTTGTCGCCGACACGAGGTCACAGGCTCATATCAGCACCACTGCTAATTATATAGCAATAAAGTAATGTATGAACGAGTGAAGTGACCTCCCAAAGACCGGGAGGTTTTTTTATGGCAGAACGAATAGCTCAACGGTATTGGACGTTTCTCGTATATCCAGAAAATGCGCCGGATGATTGGGTCGGTATCCTGCGTAGATCGCATGGCTGCTATGCTATCAGCCCGCTACACCAGCCGGATGAAGAGATAAAAAAGCCGCATTACCACGTGATTTACATGCATGGAAACACCACCACGCTCAATGGTGCTAAGACGGCAATTCCCGAAGCGGTTCCAGCAAACGGCTACATTGAACCAGCCCACAACCCAAGCAATTTACAGCGGTATCTCATTCATCTTGATGACCCAGACAAGGAACAATTTCCGGATGGAATAAATGCAATTACGCTTCTAAACGGCTTTCCACTCGATTTGACGCGCGAGCTATCGAAGGCGGAAAAAGCCAAGATTCGATTGAAGCTCATGCAGATTATCCGAGACAACGGTGTGACTGAGTACAGCAATTTCATCTTTGGGTTAATGGATATGGGCGACCCGGACATGCTCGACTATGCGTGCAACCACACAATCTTGTTCAACGGAGTAATTCGTTCGGTTCGAAATCAAGCATCGACAGACAAGTAGTTCACACCCTTAGGGGGGCTTACTACGACAGCCCCCCTAAGGGTGACGCGTGACGCGTGACGAAAACAGGGTGTTTGAAGGGTGTTAAACCGCTCAATTTTGGAGCAAAAAAAGGCTTAAGGAAGGAATAGCAGTGAAGCGAATTTGGTGGATGATTCTCGGTATGGATGAGTTTTCTGATGCTGACGGTAGTATCGATAGGCCGTGCTACGGAATCTTTCCGGCGAAAGACACGGCTGAGGATGTTGCGGAATACTTCGCCACGGTTGGCAGGGAAACGGAAATCGTTGAGGTGGAAGCCGATTGGTCTAAAGCTGTGGCGAAAGAATAGATGATCGCGACTAAGGCAGACTTGCATAAAGTGGCTTAAAAAGAAGTGATATACAGTTGTATATCATGGAAGATATAAGAGATATACACGGAGATACACATGAAACAAAAGATGTTTAGGCTTACAGAATCCGAGATAAACACCATAAAGCGTGTTGCGGAAGAACGTAATTGTACACAGACAGATGTTATACGTTTGTGTATCTCTCAGCTTGAAAGCGATATACAAGAAGATATATCGAAAAACGGATCCGAAAACCTCTGGAAAGAGCTGTTTTTAGAAGAGCACGAAAAACTCTTAGCACTAACCGAAAAGGTTGCAGAGAGTTTGCAGGCATCGCAGACATTACAGGCAATGGATAAGCCCGCATTAGAGAGTAGCGAGCAAAAAAAGAGCCGCTTACAACGGCTCAGAGAAGCTTGGAGGGGCTAACAGCCCTTATGATCTC
>CAYWNN010000118.1:0-3144 GCA_964459685.1 uncultured Coriobacteriaceae bacterium | reverse complement strand
GCGTATATCAATGCCTGAACACGACGGGGCTGCCAGTCTTTCAAGCTCTCTGGTATACCTTCGGAAAATGCATCGTACTCTTTCGCAAAGGTGGAAGGT
Source organism: uncultured Coriobacteriaceae bacterium (assembly GCA_964459685.1). Taxonomy (GTDB): domain Bacteria; phylum Actinomycetota; class Coriobacteriia; order Coriobacteriales; family Atopobiaceae; genus CADBMC01. Next base: position 3,045 of record CAYWNN010000118.1, on the reverse strand, counting down.
GACTTGTATTTGTAGTCGATAACAACCGCTCGCCCAGAGGCATCTACATCTATGCGATCTATCGTTCCAACAAAATCTGCTCCTGCGTAGCTTGTTTGCTGGTCACCATCCTTGTTTTTGCCGAAACGTAGCTCGAAATACCGCGGGCTAAAGCTTGGCAATATGCTGGCATCGAACTCAAGCGTGGAATGAAGATGCTGCTCGAGGGTTTTCACCTGAAACGCTTCGAGGCTCGTATGAGGGATAAGCGCATGACTTGTTCGTTTCTTTGCCTTGCGACTGAGCTGTGCAATGTAGTTGTTAAAGTGCTGGTGCACAATGTTGTGTGCTTCTGACAGGCGCTCGGGCGTAATTTTTGCACCCTCAATGTATAGCTCGTCGCTTATATCTTGAGAAAAGTCTTGCTCGGCATCGATAATGCCAGCACGTATCATGGCTTCTTTAAGAAGGGTGCTGTAGCTTTGCTCGAGTACGTTGTGTACACATACACCCATTTCATTCGAAGTAAATTTGGCATCGACCCCAGATAGTCCAAGGCGACGCAAGGTAAACCACTTAAAAGGGCACTCCAAATACGATTCAATTTGCGATGCAGAAAGCAAGGGTGCCTCGTGCGCATGAGATCTATGCCCTTCGCGCGGCACCACAACATAGTCTCGAACAGCTGGGGAAAGAACTCCTGTTGGGTCAAGCACAAGGCTCTGCTCTCTGTCTTGTTGTGTGCCCGAAACAGAGCTATTGCGCGACATGTCTGCTTCGGACCACCTATGGCAAGGCATAGCAGCTGGAGGCGTTTCTACGTCAGCACCATAGCGTGCAAGCAGCTCGATAAGCACAACAGCGGGATTTGTTGGCTGCCCTTTGTGGTTAGCAACACGGTATTCAAGAAGCAGCTTATGCTTCGGAATAGCAAGAATGCGCGCCATCTGAGCATGCATGTGTTCTAAGGCTGTTGTCTCGCAAGCAAGATTAAATGCCTGCTCAAGCCGAATATGAGCGTGCTCGCTTACCGGTAATGGGAGCTCATCGCTCGTAAGTCCACACAACACAAGGGCATCTTCTTGGGAAGGCGCCATCAAGCTTGCTTCGCGATACGACAGTATGCGTACCTCACGTTGTGCGTCCTGTGTACCAAGCTCAAGGCGCTGCTGGTTTGAATAATTATCGAGTACATACTCAAGAAGGCGAACGTATTCTGAAAGGCACAATGCTTTCGTATGCTCCTTATAGGAGGGCTCGGCAACAATTCCCAGCTGCTGCAGCATACGAGCAGCATCAATAATGCCCCGAAGTGCTGTTTGTGCTTGTGAGCTGAGCGACAGCTCACCTTCCCAAGCGCTTTTCTGTATGCACTTCGCTGCTGCTTCGATGTTTCCTGTAAGTAAGGCTTCACATACCTGCTTGCATAAGCGTGAGCTTTGCTTTTCTTTGCGCAACGGCTGAAGCACCATTTCAGGAGACAGTATGCGATTGCCCCGATAGGTAGCATCTAAGCGCCAGGCACAATCTTGAGGCACCCCCGAGAGCTCTGAGAGTAAAAAGTCCGATATGGCACGCGGAGGCCACCACGACATATCCCCCAAGCTTTGTATGCCCTCATCTGATGCCTGGGGCCACTCCAGCTCATGAAGCTCAGCTATACAGCGGGCAAATCCCATAAACACACGTGTTGCCTCAAAGCTCGACAGCGTCTGGCTACGCAGACCAATAACGTGCTTGTTGCGCGCTGCAAGCTTAGGTGCGAGCTCTCTCCAAGCCCAGTTTGTATCGGGAGTTACAACGCCGATATGCACGTATTCATCTGGCAAGTTGCAGATAGCTTGCGCAATTAACTCCGCTTCGGCAAGTGGCCCTGCAGCCTGCAGGAGCTCAACTTCTCCTGTTGAGCACAAGGGCTCTCTGTGCACAGAAGAGAAAACCGTGTCGCGCAGCGTGTTGAGCTCCCCTGTTTGGGTGTCGGTCTCATCGAGCTCATACACTGCTACTTCTACCGAACGCTCAGCACAGAACATGCGCAGTGATCGTTCAAGCGCACCCGATTCATTGGATGCTGCATCTGTCGTACACATCACCGCAGAGGTATCTGCGCACTTGGCATGTGCGCAGAGCATAGATTGCACAGGCATGCTCAAACTATCAAAGCCACAGAAGAGCATGGGGCTTAACTGGACGCCTTGCCTGTTTTGAAGCGGCACTATCTTATGTAGTACTTCGCTCATCTCGATGAAATCGCGCTGTTCAAGCTCTTGTAGATATCTATAGGCAAGCTCGATAAAATGCTCTTCCTCGTACGCAAGTATGCGCGAAGCTTCACGTTCGTGGTTTTTCATGGATGCAATCCATGGCGCACATTCGTCTATAAAACTACAGAGAGCGCCAGCCATGCCATCGGTGTCATATGTTGGATTGTGAGTCGCTGTGGCTTCTTCATGCAACATCATGCGTACCAGCGCGGCTCGCTGAGTCGCAGATACTATGCTGCGCCCATCACCCCAAACTTCCCAGCGCTCTTGAGCCCACATGAGCGGTGTCGTACATCTCACGCCGAGTGAAAGCCTGGGGTGTGCTGCAAGCTGCTTTTGTACATCGCGCACCACAGAAAAGGAGGGCAACATAATGCACATACTCTTGTGAGCTGCGAATTTCTGTTCAGCAAGCCTAACAAGAGTATGTGGCAACACTTCGCGCGTAGTCGTGTGAAAAAGAGTAAGTGACATACCTTACCTGTTGTACTTGAAAGCCCGTAATGACTTTATAGTAGCGCGAAGGGCAGACAAAAAATGTGGCTAAGTTATTTGCTTATGAGGCGCATCCTTGTGAGCAGTTCCCCACGGACGCGCCTGCATAATAAGCCATCTCCTATAAGGAGCGAAGTGCATCGACTAAAGCAGTTTTTGAGACAGTAGTATCATCCACTTCTTTTATAACGCGCGCAGGACAGCCTGCAACAACAGCATGAGCAGGCACGTCTTCAACCACTACAGCACCCGCCGCAACAACAGCACCAGAGCCAATACGGCAGCCTTCAAGTACAACGCAGTTGGC
>CAYWNN010000117.1:0-3146 GCA_964459685.1 uncultured Coriobacteriaceae bacterium | reverse complement strand
GCAATCGGGCCATCCCATGCATCCTATAAAGTTGCTGCGTGTTTTAGCTGAGCTTTTAAGTACTAGGTCCTTGCCACAGACCGGGCATACGCCCACCTTGGCATCGGCGGTTACAGCATCAGAAATTGCCTCACCTAGGTCGTCCTTGTGCTCAATAAGGCCGTCGAGCAAATCGGCGAGAAGCGCACGGGAATGATACACCACGTCTTCTTGCTTACGGCTGCCCTCAGCTACGTTATTCATGTCGATTTCAAGCTGGCTCGTCATATCGGGTGTGGTGATATGGGGAGCATAGGTATGCAAGGCATCGATAATAGCCATGCCGAGCTGACTGGGCTCAATAGGGTCGTTCTTGAGGTATTTCACCTGATACAAGCGCTCAATAATAGAGGCTCGTGTGGATTTAGTACCCAGCCCTCGCTTCTCCATTTCTTGCACTAGGCGACCTTGGCTATAGCGTGCGGGAGGCTCTGTTTGCTTGGCGGCAAAGTCGGTGCTCAGCACCTCAACTACATCGCCTTCTGCAAGAGGGGGCAGCTGCTCGTCGCGCTTGAGCCCAAAGGGATAAATTGCTCGAAAGCCAGGAGAGCTCAGAACATCTCCGGTGGCTTGCAGTGGCTCACCTTCGCAGTCCAGCTCCACTTTTGTACCCTCAATAGTGGCAGGTCCCATAAGCGTTGCCAAGAAGCGCCGTGCTACTAAGTTGTAGAGCTTCCACTCCGCAGGCTGGAGCTGTGAGGGGTCGGCTGGAGCTGTGGGATGAATGGGAGGGTGGTCGGTTGTTTCTTGTTTGCCACGCGTGGGCACTATCTTGCCTTTGAGAATTTGCTCACACACCGGTGCATATTGCGGCACTGAGGCGAGCATTTTTACGCTTGCACGCAAATCCATCGAGCTGGGATACACCGTGTTATCAACACGCGGATAGGAGATAAGGCCGCTCATGTAGAGCGATTCGGCTAAGCGCATCGTGCGTGCCGGGGAGAGTCCTTCTGCTGCAGCTGCTGCCTGCAACGAGGTTGTGTTAAAAGGTGCAGGAGGCTTTATTTGACGCTTCTTTTTAGTAACGCTTACTACGCGCGCTTCGGTGGCACCCTCTATGTGTCCCCATGCCTTCTTAGCGACTGCTTCTTCCTTAAAGCGAGCAGTAGTGTGTGTTGCCTTGAACTCAATGTCTGCGCTGCTAAGCTGCGCGCTAATTACCCAAAAGTCTTCCGGCACAAAGGCTTGACGCTCACGCTCTTTTTCAACGACAAGCGCCAAGGTGGGAGTTTGCACGCGTCCAGCAGAACGTACATTGCCAAAGCCACCAAATTTAGCCATGGTGAGGTAGCGCGTAAGCACCGCCCCCCAAATAAGGTCGATATATTGTCGCGACTCGCCAGCATCAGCGAGGTTTTGGTCGAGCTCTACGAGGTTTTCGAAGGCATGCTCTATCTCACCTTTGGTAAGAGCTGAGTAGCGTGCACGCGAAACAGGAATGTCTTTTGCAACGGTTTGAATTTCATGCAAGGCGTCAGAGCCAATGAGCTCGCCCTCTCGGTCGAAGTCGGTGCCAATAATGATGGCATCAGCCTTGCCAGCAAGGTTCTTAAGCGCGCGTATGATTTGCTTTTCAGCAGGACGCTTTTCGATAGGAGCCCATACCAGATAGGGAAGGCTTTGCACCTTCCATCCCTTAATGTCTATGCCATCTTTAAGGTAGGGCTTGCGTTTGCTGCTATAAGGGGGTCGCTCAAGTCCATCGGGCATATCGCACGGGATATGTGTGGCATCTTCTGTTTCGGCGTACCAGCCTTCCTCATCGGAGAACTTGAGCTGTGCAGGAAAATCGGGGGCAAGGATGTGACCTTTGAGACCAATGGTTTTCCACTCGTCACCATTGTGGGAAAAGCTGTATACGGGGATTCCGTACACTTTATCGGCCTTGGGCTTGCCTGAGTCGCACAGAAGCTCGGCAATCTTTTGTGCCGCATTGTTTTTCTCGGTTACAACAAGGACCACAAGTGCTCCTTCCCCAACACATTCGAGTTTGGTGACGTGGTATGAGTGTGCTTACGCAGTGTATATGCTGAAACTGTAGACGTGCACGCATTGTAGTGAATACAGCACACAGTAGCGTTAGTACCACATAAATTGCAAATGAAGGCTATCACAAACTAAGCTCATGTATTTGTTAAGGCGTGCGTACTGGCTGGTATAGTGAACATAGTTTTGTGCACATGCATAAGTTGCAGCACGGAGAGGAGAGCAAGCTATATGTCACATTCGGAGCCATCACCTGCGACATATCCTGGCTTGTTTCTTACCCTTGAAGGCTGTGATGGTTGTGGCAAAACAACGCAAGCAGCAGAGCTTGCAAGCTTGCTGGCTGCCTGTAACTACGAAGTGGTACAGGTGCGAGAACCCGGAGGCACAGCAATCTCCGAGCAAATTCGGCACATCCTGCTTAGTCCAGATAATATTGCCATGGCTGCCGAGGCTGAATTGTTGCTGTATGAAGCCTCGCGTGCGCAACTTGTACAAGAAGTTATTATTCCTGCGTTGCGTCGTGGTGCTGCGGTGGTGTGCGATCGCTACACCGACTCCACCTATGCCTACCAGGTATCTGGCCGCAATCTCAACAAGGATATGGTGCTTGCGGCAAACGCTATGGGCTCCTGCAACGTAGTACCAACCAGAACGCTCGTGCTTTCTATGGATGTAGAAGAGGCATACAAGCGTGCCTTAAGTGGCGATGCCGACCGTATGGAGATGGCTGGGCTGCAGTTTCAGCAGGATGTATACCGCGCATATGAAGAGCTTGCACACAATGAGCCCGAGCGCATACGCATCGTTGATGCTCAGGGCACAAAAGATGAGGTGTGCGCGCGCATAGTAGACGAGCTGAGCGACCTTGTGCCTGAGCTTAAACAGGCGTACATAGATAGGGTGGCACAAGCTGATAGCGTGCAAAGTGGAGCAGCGCAAGTTGCTCGCGGTGCGCAGAGCGAAACCTCAGCAACTTGCGCCGCATCAGCTGAAGCTGCACAAACTACCAGTGCTCAAAGTGGTGCGACGCAAGCTCGCGGCGCGCAAAGCGAAGCCGCGCTGGCTTGCGCCGCACACAACGAAGTCTCGATAGCTTGCGCCGCACAGAATAGAGC
>CAYWNN010000116.1:0-3187 GCA_964459685.1 uncultured Coriobacteriaceae bacterium | reverse complement strand
CCGCGCTCAAAGACGTAGTTCCGCTCGTCTCAAGAATGGCTCGCAGCGAAGGACTAGCCGCCCACACAAGAGCGGCAGATATTCGCGGGGAGCTGCTCGGGGGCTAGTCATACGTCCGTTAATGCGATGTTATATTACCCGGCACCCACTTCTGCAGTGCCAACAGTTTTGCTGAGAACTCGGTGCGGCTAAAAAATCATTATGCCACAGTTGATTCCTCTTTGACTGCAAGAGATGCCTCTTGTTGAGGCATCTCTTGTCGCCCCATCTAAGAGCCACATATCGCAGACGAGCGCAGAGCAACGTCAGCGCCGAATATCATCTGGGAAGGCTCCCACCTCTTCAGCCATGAGCAACGCAAGGACAAGAAGCAGGACACTGATTTTCATAGATTTCAATCAACATCTTTAAGCGTTCATGCAGTGCAGGCAAACTTTAAGGCTCATCTACTCAACACGCACAGTTTTAACGCCGTAGTATCTTGCAAAACCAGTATTCCGCCAGTGATTAACATCTTCAGTAATATCTCCCAATCCATACGGCGCAGCATATCTTGTTCTAGGATAATTACGCTCGACCACAATATCAAAATTGCCCTTTGCCTTTTCATTCAGCACATGTTCAACTTTAGCATCATTGCGCAGTTTATAAGCTTTAATATCTCCTCTGGCAGTTCTATATTCCGAACATGTAACAGCCATCATTATAATTACCAATATCGCCATAGACTTTCTTGACTTTAATAAACTAAATTCCAAATGAGTATAAAGATTGCCACAGGCAATAACAGCAAATGCAAGCGCGCCTAATTTAGTCCTATCTGGTATAGTTGGTGATCCTGTCATTGCATACATTGAAACAAGCATGCCTAAAACGTAAACGGAAAGTAATTTATAATCCGTATCTTTTTTGCAGGATATCAACAAAGATAACATAATACATATTGGAATCAGCAAATAATTTTTTTGAAAAAGGAATTTTGTTATTGTTAAAAAATTCTTAAATATGTGAAGTTCACAATACTCTGCCCGCACAAAATTACCGGGCGCTAAAAGTAAGGCAACTGCGCCGATAGAAGCTCCAATCAAACCGCAAACACACCAAAAATAAACTTTTTTATGTTCACGCCAATATAAGTACATAAATACAAAAATTATAAAAACTAATGTCAAGCACAAATTCTCATTAGTCCAGCCTGCTATAACTCCAAGCAAGCCAAAGAGAATACCTAATACTTTATTGGCAATTACTGGTGTTGCCTTGCTGTACTGCAACCTGTAAGGTACTAAATATAAAAATACCAAAAGTGGTCCCCATAGATAATTACAGGCACCGACAACCCACAGAAATACTTGTCCAAAAGCCGGCGTAAATAGAAAGAAGAATAAATTTATCAGAAGCAGCAAAAACGGATAAAACTTAAATTTGCCAACAGCATGAAAATAAACTGTTAAAACCAATGCCAAATACGCCAGAGTATTGGCAATATTAAAAACTACTTTATCATACATTAAAAAGAACCGCGCAATAATATGTACAACAGCACGCCCGGTCCAGGAAAAATATTGATTGTACTGCGCTTGCAATATAGCCATTATGCCAGTCGTTCTATGTCCAAGACTGAAAGAATAACTGTAATCATCGGCAATTAATGTTGTATAATAATTTAAAATATACATACCAATGCCAATCAAAAATAGTAAAAACATAAACAAAGCTTTATCAAGTTTAGAATTTTCGTAAAAACGGCTCAAATTTTTGCTTATAAAACCATCTACAGCATTATAAACTTTTAAGATTTTTGTTTCCATCAAATGTTCCTCCAACATAATTATCATTTGCGTAATACATGCATTTGTCAACAAAAACTGGACACTAAATCGCAAATCCTGTACATAGAGAGGCTAAGGTTAATCTTTGCGTATTCTCTCCATGTACATCTCTTTGTACTGTTTCGGAGTACTGTCAGGCTGTGTCAAAGTATTGCCATCTCGTGTACAGGATTAGTTTAGCACTCCACTTTAATAAATTCTCTAACTTTGTTATCATCTTAAAAAAATTCCTTTCTAAATGCAAAAATAAAAAAATAGCGACGTACTATCGTATTTTTACTATATTATCTTTGTTCGTTTCTGAAATTATGAAATGCGGTCGGTGTTTGGTCTCTATATAGATTTTAGCTATATATTGTCCCGCAATGCCGAGACAGAACAGCTCTATTCCGCCGATGAAAATTACTATGGAGGTCAATGATGCCCATCCTTGGACTGGGTCGCCGAATATCAGCTTTCGTATGATAATAAACAGCATAAATAAGAGAGAGCAGAGCGTCATCCCTATGCCGCACCATGAGGAGATATAGAGCGGCGCTTGAGAAAAACTTATTATTCCGTCCACAGCGTACTTGAATAATTTCCAGAAGCTCCATTTGGTTTGCCCAGCAACGCGCGCTATATTTTCATAGGGCAGCCAGTATGTCTTAAACCCAACCCAGCCAAAAATGCCCTTGGAAAAGCGATTGTATTCGTTCATCGAGATGATTGCGTCCACCATTTCACGGCGCATCAGGCGAAAGTCCCTCGCTCCGTCAACAACGTCAGCATCCGATATAAGGTTGATGATTTTATAGAACTGCTTTGCGAACCAGCTTCTTACTGGAGGCTCGCCGCTGCGGTCTGACCGTCTTGTCGCGACGCTGTCATACTCCCCGCTTTGCAGGATTGCCACCATTTTGGGAAGCAGTGACGGCGGATCCTGCAAATCGGAGTCCATGACCGCTACATATTTGCCAGCGGCGTTGCAGAAGCCTGCGAACATGGCAGATTCCTTGCCGAAGTTTCTGGAAAAAGAGAGATATACGACGTGTTCATCCTGAGCAGAAAAACTTTTCAGCTCGTCTAACGTCCCGTCGCGTGAGCCGTCGTTCACAAATATCAATTCGTATGACATTTCAAGAGCTGCAAGAATTGGCGTAATTTCTTTATAGAAGATCGGAACGCTGTCCTGTTCATTGTAGCAAGGCACTACAATTGAAATATCCATGATCACAACTCTTCTCCTGTTGAATGCCGCTTCAAAACATAATGGTTTGGATAGCATATAATATTTTTCGCAAATTGGTGTGATAAGTGCATCTATTTTACGCTACCTCCTTTTTCTGCTTGAATATAATAGTTTTGCTGGCTAT
>CAYWNN010000115.1:0-3195 GCA_964459685.1 uncultured Coriobacteriaceae bacterium | reverse complement strand
AGGAGGATAAATAATGGAGTTTAAATTATCAAAGACACATTTGCTTCAGCAGGAGCTGTACCGCAGGTTCGCGGAGAACGAGATCAAGCCAATAGCGGAAGAGATGGATGAGAACGAAGTATATGATGAGGAGCTTCTGGCAAAGATGCAGAAGTACGGATTTTTCGGAATACCGTATTCAAAGGAATACGGGGGAGTAGGAGGAGACTACCTGAGCTATGTACTGTGCATGGAAGAAGTATCAAAGGTAGACGGAAGTACAGGAATAACGATCTCAGTACACACATCGCTGTGCTGCTCATGTATAGACGGATTCGGAACAGAAGAGCAGAAGCAGAAGTTCTTAAGACCGCTGATAGACGGAAGCAAGACGGGCTGCTTCGGACTTACAGAGCCGAACGCAGGATCGGACGCGGCAGGACAGCAGACAAACGCGGTATATGATGAAGAGACGGATGAATACATCATAAACGGAGGAAAGATCTTCACAACAAACAGCGGATTCGCGGATACATGCATAGTATTCGCAATGACAGATAAGACGCAGGGGATGAGAGGGATCACAGCATTCGTGGTACCGCTTAAAGACGAAGAAGGAAACAGGACACCGGGAGTAACGGTAAGCGACAACATCAGAAGAATGGGAATAAGAGCGGCGTCTAACTGCGAAGTATCCTATGAGAACGTAAGAGTACCGGCGATAAACAGATTAGGAAAAGAAGGACAGGGCTTCAAGATAGCGATGAAAGCGCTTGACGGAGGAAGAATAGGAATCGCGGCGCAGTCGGTAGGACTTGCGCAGGGAGCGCTGAACGAAGCGATGACATATGTAAAAGAGAGGAAGCAGTTCGGAAGACCGATCTCGGCATTCCAGACGACGCAGTTCAAGCTGGCGGATATGCAGACAAAGATAGACGCGGCGAGACTTCTGACATACAGAGCAGCGGTAACGAAGGACCAGGGAGGCAACTACGGCTCTGAGGCAGCGATGGCGAAGCTGTTCGCATCGGATATAGCAAACCAGGTATGCAGAGAAGCTGTACAGCTGATGGGCGGATACGGATACTGCAGAGAATACCCGGTAGAGAGAGCATTGAGAGACGCCAAGATAACAGAGATATACGAAGGAACATCAGAAGTAATGAAGATGGTCATTTCGGGCGCCATGAAAGTTAATGCTAAATAGGGCTTAAAAGGACTGTGAAAGGAGAAAGAAATCAAGATGAAGATAGTAGTATGCATAAAGCAGGTTCCGGACACTAACGAAGTAAAATTGGACCCTAAGACCAACAGACTGATAAGAGAAGGTGTTCCAAGCATAATAAACCACGATGACAAATCGGGAATAGAAGCGGCGCTGCAGCTCAAGGAGAAGGTAGGAGGAACGGTAACGGTAGTATGTATGGGACCACCGCAGGCAGATGTAGCGCTGAGAGAAGCGCTGGCGATGGGATGCGATGAAGCATATCTTCTTACAGCAAGAGAGTTCGGAGGATCGGACACATGCGCGACAGCGATAATCATATCAGCAGCGCTGAAGAAGATAGGATATGACCTGGTAATAACGGGAAGACAGGCGATAGACGGAGACACAGCGCAGGTAGGACCGCAGATAGCGGAGAATCTTGGGATCCCGCAGGTATCGTATGCAGAAGAGATAGAGATAAACGAAGACGGAAGCGCGGTGACGGTAAAGAGACAGTACGAAGACAGATACCACATGATAGAAGTGAAGACGCCATGTCTTCTGACAGCACTGCAGGAGCTTGCAGAGCCGAGATACATGCATGCGGGAGGAATAATCGACGCGTACAACAAAGAGATCAAGGTAATGGGCTTTGACGACTTGAAGGATGACTTAAACCCTGAAGAGATAGGACTGAACGGGTCGCCGACGAAGGTAGTGACATCGTTCGGAAAGATGGCAAAGGGAGCAGGAGAGAAGCTGGAGGTAACACCGGAAGAAGCGGTAGCAGCGATAATAGCCAAGATGGAAGAGAGACACATAATATAAAGGGAAGGAGTCAGAAAATGAGTAAAGATATATACGTAGTAGCTGAGCAGAGAGACGGAAACATAGCGAAAGTAACGCTGGAGCTGCTTGGAGAGGCGACGAAGCTCGCGGAAGACATTGGAGAGAAAGTGATCGGCGTGCTTATGGGAGATAAGATCAAAGATAAGGCGCAGGAGATGATAGAGGCAGGAGCAGAGAAGGTAATAGTGATAGAAGATGAGATGCTGGGGGAGTATGTGACGGAGCCGTATACGAAAGCGCTGACAGCGCTGATAAAGGAATACGATCCAAACATCGTACTGTTCGGAGCATCATCGATAGGAAGAGACCTTGCACCGAGAGTAGCGGCAAGAGTTCACACAGGACTTACGGCAGACTGCACGCATCTTGACATAGACATGGAGAAATACATCGAATTCTTAAAAGCGACATCGACAGCGGATACAGCATCGATAGAGAGAAAGCTGGGAATGGAAGACAAGACGCTGAAGATGACGAGACCGGCGTTCGGAGGGAACGTAATGGCGACGATCAGATGCGCGGACCACAGACCGCAGATGGCGACAGTAAGACCGGGAGTAATGAAGGTGCTGGAGCCTGAAGTAGGGAAGAAGGGCGAAGTAGAAGAGTTCAAGGTAGAGCTGACAGCGGAAGACATGAACGTAGAGATAAAGGAAGTACTGAAGGAGACGAAGAAGGCAGTAGACATAACGGAAGCGAAGGTACTGGTATCAGGAGGAAGAGGGATCGGCTCAGCGGACTTCTACAAAGAGCTTCAGAAGGTAGCGGATCTGCTGGGAGGAGAGATATCGTCATCGAGAGCGAACGTAGACGCAGGCTGGATAGCGAAGGACAGACAGGTAGGACAGACAGGAAAGACGGTAAGACCGGAGCTGTATATGGCATGCGGAATATCGGGAGCGATACAGCACATAGCGGGAATGGAGAATTCAGAGTGTGTAATAGCGATAAACAAGAACGATACAGCAGCGATATTTGACGTAGCGGATCTTGGAATAGTAGGAGACGTGAAGGTGATCATACCGAAGCTCATAGATGCTCTTGCCAAGTACAAGGCTGAACACTCCGCTTAGTCTTAATAGACTTAAACAAGACTATGAAAAAAAGTCTGTAGATTGCCTGCAGGCTTTTTTTAATTGACATTTTAATATGGGGGGGGG
>CAYWNN010000114.1:0-3216 GCA_964459685.1 uncultured Coriobacteriaceae bacterium | reverse complement strand
CTGCTGGAGGCATATCGATGGCAGGTGCATCGTAGCTGGTAAGCGTGCACTCAGGACGCACCGCAATGGTTGCCTCAACAACATAGTCCTCCCCTGCTTTGGCAGGCGTGAGGTCGTCACCGTAGTTAATCTCGGTAAGAGGAACAACGTTGAGCTTCTCGCAAAGCACCGGCTCGAGCTGGTTAATCACCGTATTGGTAGCCTCAGCCAGCACGGCATCGCGACCAATCATGGCATCGATTACCGGACGAGGAACACGTCCTTTACGAAAGCCCTGAAAGCTATAGCGCTTAGAAATGTCGGTATAGGTAGCAGCGACTGCCTTATCAATATCAGCTGCTGCAACAGTTACCGTAGCCTTAAGCTCGTTATCCTCAACTTTTTCTGTAGTAACTTGGATGTCCAACGTGCTCAACGTTCCTCCACACCTCGTGCGCAAAAGCTGTGAACTTATGCGCCTTCTCAATGCCACAACGTGGCGCCTCTATACCAAAGAGCGCTCGTGCACACTATGGCGCATGGGCCAGCCACGGATAGGCTCAGCACATAGACCAGCTTGCACGGCGCATATGTTGTGATCTGGTGCGGACGAAAGGATTTGAACCTTCACGAGATCTCTCCCACTGGAACCTAAATCCAGCGCGTCTACCAATTCCGCCACGTCCGCGTGCGTTGCATCACAGCCTTATGATGATAGCAAAGACAAGCGGGGTTGAACCCATAAACAAGGTCAACCCCGCAGATGTCTTGCATTATTTGTGATGATGCTCTTGAGGGCTTACACGATGCCTTGTGCCATCATGGCGTCTGCAACCTTCATAAAGCCTGCAACGTTAGCACCCACCACATAGTTACCTGGCTTGCCACAGTTCTGTGCTGCCTCAGCCGAAGCATCGTGGATGTTACTCATGATGTCCTTCAGGCGGCTGTCTACCTCATCGAAGGTCCACGACAGACGCTCTGAGTTTTGGCTCATCTCCAAGGCGGATACCGCAACGCCACCTGCATTGGCAGCCTTGCCAGGACAAAATGCCACGCCTGCTTCAATGAGCTGTGTTGTTGCCTCGCTGGTGGTAGGCATGTTAGCGCCTTCAACAACCAAGCAACAGCCCTCCTTGATGAGCTGCTTCGCACCATCGAGTCCCAGCTCGTTTTGTGTGGCGCAGGGCATATAAATATCGCAGGGCACCGTCCAGCAACCCGCACCCTCGTGATACTCGGCACTTGGACGCTCAGCCGCATAATCGCTTATACGAGCACGACGTACTTCTTTTATGTCTTTGAGAAGCTCGACGTCGATGCCGTCGGCGTCATACACCCAGCCAGAGGAGTCCGATACAGTCTGTACGCGAGCTCCCAGCTCTTGCGCCTTCTGCGCAGCATAGATAGCAACGTTTCCCGAACCGGTAATGTTGACGCGCTTGCCGTCGTACGAGGTACCTTGGGCTGCCAAGACACAGTCGCCAAAGTAGACAGCGCCGTAACCCGTAGCCTCAGTACGTGCAAGCGAGCCGCCCCAGCTCAATCCCTTACCGGTAAGCACGCCCTCATAGCGATCGGTTATACGCTTGTACTGGCCGAACATATAGCCAATTTCGCGTCCGCCTACTCCAATGTCGCCTGCCGGAACATCGGTATCTGGCCCAATGTGACGATAGAGCTCAGTCATAAAGGACTGGCAGAAACGCATAACTTCTGCGTCCGACTTGCCTTTAGGATCGAAGTCGGAGCCACCTTTGCCGCCGCCTATGGGCAAGCCGGTAAGTGAATTCTTAAAGATTTGCTCAAAGCCAAGGAACTTAAGGATGGAGAGGTTAACTGAAGGATGGAAGCGCAAACCACCTTTGTAAGGACCGATTGCGCTGTTAAATTCGATGCGATAGCCGCGGTTTACCTGAACCTTGCCCGAATCGTCTGTCCAGGGAACGCGGAACATAATGATGCGCTCAGGCTCAACGAGGCGCTCAAGAAGTGCTGCGTCTTGATACTCAGGATGGGCATCAAGGGCTGGCTGGATAGACTCCAATACCTCAGTAGCAGCTTGAACAAACTCAGCTTGTTCGGCGTAACGCTTCTTTAGTGTTGCAAGTACTTCACCCGAATAAGACATGCGTTCCCCTTTCAATGGTAGGTGATATTGCGCCTTTCGACACATGCCCAACGCTCCAAAATTTACCAAATGCATCACCTGGGAATTAAAACTGTTAACAGTATGTTTAAGGTTGGTGAAGCTCGAATTAAATAAGTTTTGACTTGTGAAAACGCAAGGTCTCGCTTATACTTTCTGAGCGGTCACGGGGTGTGGCGCAGCTTGGTAGCGCATCTGCTTTGGGAGCAGAGGGTCGCTGGTTCGAATCCAGTCACCCCGACCATATACTTGCGGGTGTCGTCCAATGGTAGGGCCACAGCCTTCCAAGCTGTAGACGCGGGTTCGATTCCCGTCACCCGCTCCATTTCTGATATTCTTCTCGCATGCCAAAGCTGTATAAAACGTACGGGAGGATGTATGGCTTTAAGCATGTGGGGCTCAACACTTCTTATTGCAAATCCCACCGCCCATAGCGGAGATGGTCGCGCTGCTTGCGATGAAGCAGAGCGCATACTTTTGAATAGCAAGGAGCTTGCAAGCTCGCTCGATGTTCGCCTAACACGTGCTCAGGGCGACGGATACGCCCTTGCTAAGAGCGCACAGGACTACGACACCATCTTGGTGCTCGGTGGCGATGGCATCATTCATGAAGTTGCCAATGGCATGCTCGATAGCAGCATTGCAAGCACCACTCGCCTCGGCGTCATTCCTTTTGGCTCGGGCAACGACTATGCACGAACCTTGAAGCTACCCATAGGAAATGTACAGGCAGCCCTCGATGCACTTTCAAAGGGTAGATCGCATCTGCTTGATGTGGGCAAGGTAAACGACAGCTACTTTGTACAAACACTGTCCTTTGGTTTGGATGCAGCTATTGCGCTTGATACCTCTACTCGAAGAGACGAGGGAACGCGCCAAAAGGGCACGAATTTGTTTATTACTTCTGGCGTGCGTGTTTTCTCTCGCCATCACAACGGATGGTCGTACCGAGCTCGTTTCGACAAACACGAGAGCATCTCTGGCGAAGAGATTGTCTTTACCGTACAGGTAGGTCCCACCTACGGTGGAGGCTTTAAGATTTGCCCCAAAGCAAGCCCTGTTGATGGTTTGTTAGATGTTTGCTATAC
>CAYWNN010000113.1:0-3225 GCA_964459685.1 uncultured Coriobacteriaceae bacterium | reverse complement strand
GCGAAGCAATCCGCTAGAATGCGAATACGAAAACGAACAGCCAGAAAGCCGCAGGGAGAATCCATGTCGATGAACTTCAAGCGTTTGTTGCCTATTGCAAAGGAAATACGCGAGGAAATGCCCATACCAAAAGAGGCAGCATTGCGCAAACCTCAGTTCGACGTTCAGATAGCAGATATCCTTACCGGAAAAGATGCGCGTCTCTTGGTAGTTATTGGTCCATGTTCTGCCGACCGTGAAGACTCCGTGCTCGACTATGTTACGCGCTTGGCAGGCTTGGCTGAGCGGGTGCAAGACAAGCTGTTTATTGTTCCGCGTGTTTACACCAACAAGCCACGCACCAAGGGCACAGGCTACAAGGGTCTCTTGCACCAACCCACCCCCGATGGCAAGCCCGACTTGCTTGAAGGCATTAAGGCAACGCGCCATATGCACGTACGCGTTGTTGAAGAGACGCCCTTCTTCACCGCAGATGAGATGTTGTACCCCTCCTACTGCCAGTACCTTACCGATGTGCTCTCCTACATAGCCGTTGGTGCACGCTCGGTAGAAAACCAGGAGCACCGCTTGGTAGCCTCTGGCATGCCTATGGCTGTTGGCATGAAAAACCCCACGGGCGGTTCTGCTGTTGTTATGCTCAACTCAATTTATGCAGCTCAGCAGCCACAATCTTTCATTTTCCGCAACTGGGAGGTTGAAACCACCGGCAATCCCTTGGCGCATGCTGTGCTACGTGGATATGTAGGCGAAGACGGGCTTAACTATCCTAACTATCACTTCGAATACCTTGAGCGCCTCGCAAGCTCCTACTTCGATGGCAGCTACCAAAACCCCGCCGTTATCGTTGACTGCAATCATGACAACTCGGGCAAGCGCCACCTAGAGCAAACCCGCATTTGCAAAGAGGTGCTCGGTTCCATGCAGCGCTCTGAGCAAATTGGCAAGATGGTGCGCGGCTTTATGATGGAGTCGTACTTGGAAGATGGCAGCCAAGATGTAGATGGCTGCGTATACGGCAAGTCGATTACCGACCCATGCCTGGGATGGGAGAAAACTGAGCGCTTCCTCCTTGAACTTGCAGAGGAGCTTTAAGGCGCAGGGACGCTGCTCCACAACAGCAGCTCTCTATGTTTCTACAGCAAAGACCAAACGAGCTTTGTCGCCACAGAGCGCAAGCAGCGTTCGTTAGTGGCGTTTGAAATACTCGCGCAGGCGCGCCCATGCGTCTTGGGCTACGTGCTGTGTCCACTGCTTTTCAAGATGGGGAAAGGCCTGCAAAACGCGGAGCTGCTGAGAAGTAAGTGTTTGCTTAACGACCGACCTTATGTCGATGGACTTTATATCGATGGGCAGATTGATATGCGCTGTGAGATTGATACGCGAAAACCTTGACGCGATGTCGTGTTGTATAAGCGAAAAGATCTTCTGCGCACTGGTAGTGTTTTCTGCTAAACGGTCGAGTTGCTCCTGTACCGAAGCGGGAAGCGTAGCGCCCGCAAAGCGACCTTTAAGAGAATCTACAATGGCGTCGCTCACGCTTGTGCTCATAGCATGGAATCCCGTAAGGCCCGCAGCAGTAATCAATACATCAACAGCAAAACAAAGGGCAATTACTGCCCCAACAACATCTATTACCGGCGTGGGCCACACAGCCAAAAAGGCATTCAGAGCGGGCTGTATAACATACACCACAGAAACAATTGCTGTACCAAAAAGCATTGCCCCTGCTAAGCACACACGACCATGAAGATTAAAGCGTCTGTGTGAGTAATCCCACCAACGAGCATGAAATGCGCGCTCCAGCACCCACGAAGTCGCATACTCAACACAGCAGCACAAAACAGCACCCAGAATAAATAGGGCTATAGGGTTGCCAATGCCTGCAAGCATGCCTCCAACAAAGCATGCTCCTACCCCGTAAATAGGACAGTAGGGCCCGTTTAAAAAGCCGCGATTTATAGGATGTCCTTCTTTAATTGAGCAATATATAACCTCAAACACCCAGCCACTCACGCTGTAAAGCAAGAAGGAGATAATGGTGGTGCTCAACGGCCGAAAAAACATACCCATCCTAGCTGCCCGTCCTTAAAAGCTCATTTTGAGCGCGGTTTTACTCTGTAAAAGATTCCCTGTGCCACTTCTTGCACAGTACAGAACTTATCGGCAATACACACAAGCCATCCAACGGACCCTTGAGGTATGTGCCTGCTCATGGGAAACATATGAGAATGGATGGCGCGCACAACCTCTTGCGATATCTCAAAATCACGTACGGCGTTTTCAGCAGCATAGCGAGGATGCTGCGTTGCATGATGCGGCCTGCTTGTTGAGCGATCGTGCCAGTCGTATAAAAAGTAGTCGTGCAAAAGCGCAGCATGGACAAGGTCTTGCTCGTCTACATTCAGGTGTAGTGCCTGCGCCATCCTAATGGCACAGCATGCTACATGCATACAATGGTCGCGTACTGAAGTAGTTCCATGTTGGATGAACTGAGCACTTTTCTGCATGCCAGCCGACGTTAAAATATGCGCCCCATGCCGAGAAACTCTACATGAGCTTGCATGAGAGCACTTCAGTGATTTTTCTTTCATGCCGCAAAGCGCACAGCCGGTAAGTTGCACGTCTACATCGAACCCTTTGTATCGAACCGCTCATTTATTTGAGCTTACTATAGTTATGTAGATGTATGTGTACTCATTTGCCTGCCATGCGTCTTACCGTAAATAAGGAATACTCTAAGAGGCTCTACCAGCCGATGTTCACGAATAGGTTTTTCAACGTTAGAAAATATGCGCCGCAGACTTCCAAGAAACTTTAATTTAGAAGAACGCCTTGAGCGCTATGCCAAGGCTATAGAGTTTGAGCCCGCCAAACTGCAAGGTAGGTGGGCTGAGGCTTGTCATCCCCTCCCCTTTGATACAACCTCATATACCGAGCCGTCTGCACCTTCCACGGCGCCCGCACATTCTAAAGTGCCCGAGCATCCAGATCTCTCGCACTTGGATGCATCCATATCTGTCCCGTCGTCGTTCAACGAGGTACACCTCGACCTGGGCTGCGGCAAAGGCGACTGGATAGTTGGTCTCGCAAAACAGCAGCCTCAGACACTCTTTGTAGGTATGGATTTTGACCCGGTATGTGTTACTTACACCGCACAGGCAATCGTTGAGGCTGGTCTTAACAATGCTGTTGTGGCCTTTGGGGCTGGAGCGCAGGTGCCACAGC
>CAYWNN010000112.1:0-3235 GCA_964459685.1 uncultured Coriobacteriaceae bacterium | reverse complement strand
CGCGCTGACAGCCTTCGTTTTTACAATCGAGCACCCGCAAAGGATTAATCTCTGCGCGCGCACGGCAGTCTTCGCACACATCCTGAGCATTCTCCAAAATAAAGGAACGAAGCTGTTCACGATATGCCGGACGACATGCCTCATCACCCATGGAATTGATTTTGAGTGTGAGACGACTGCTATCAAGCCCTACTGCATCGAAGAAATCCATGAGCATAATGATGGTTTCAGCATCAGAAGCTGGGTCGGAAGCGCCAATCCACTCTACGCCAATCTGGTGAAATTGACGAAGGCGGCCATGTTGTGGGCGCTCCCCGCGAAACATCGGCATGCCATACCACAGCTTTACCGGAGCCGCACCTGGCGGTACTAAGTTGTCCTCTACCACCATACGCACAACGCCAGCCGTCGCTTCAGGGCGCAGGGCAAGCCGTTGACGTGGCTTAAGGTGGGCTTCTGTACCCGCATCAAGCATCTGTGGCAACAAAGCCCCCGAAAACACACGGAACATCTCTTTGCGCACAACGTCGCTCGACTCACCTATGCCGTGTACAAACATGTCTATCTGCTCTATTGCAGGCGTTTCTACACGAGTAAAGCCATAAGGGCTAAAGGTATCATGGGCATGCTTTTGCATGCGCTCCCATAAGCGCATGTAAGAGCCAACAAGATCCTCAGTTCCCTGTGCTTTACGTACTTGCATAGATCGCGTCCCTCTCATGTAGCGCGCCGAACTCCAACGTAGGCGCAAAACCTTGGCGCTGACACGCTCCCTTGACACTCATACGTTGAACATAGGCACACTAGCAAACTTTGTACACCCAGCCTTCGGGTCCTTCAATTTTACATTGCTGGATATCAGTTAGTGTTTCGCGCAGCTTTGCCATAACGGGACCAACATGGTCCATGGCTCCCTCACCGAAATAAACATCGGTGTCACCGTATGCTACACGCCCCACCGGGCTAATAACAGCAGCAGTGCCGCACATACCGCACTCTACAAACTTACCGGCAGCCACCTCATCAAAGCGTACCTGTCGCTCAACAACCTTCATGTTAAGCATGTGCTCAGCGACATATACCAAAGAGCGGCGGGTGATGGAAGGCAAAATGGAGTTGGTTGCCGACTGGGGAACCACTATTGTGCCTTCCTGGTCAACAAACAGGAAATTAGCCCCACCCGACTCCTCTACATAAACGTGGTTTTGAGGATCTAAAAACATGTTGTCGGCAAAGCCTTCGGCATGTGCTTCAACGCTGGGATAGAGCGACATGGCGTAGTTGAGACCAGCCTTAATATTGCCCGTGCCGTGCGGTGCCGCACGATCGTACTCGGACACCTTGAGAGCAACCGGCTGTACGCCACCAGAATAGTAGGGACCAACAGGAGTCACCAAAATACGGAACTGATACTCGGTGGCGGGTGCAACACCAATAACCTCACCTGTTGCCACCATAAATGGACGCACGTACAAGGTTGCACCCGAACCAAAAGGTGGTACCCACGCCTCATTAGCCTTGACCACCTCTTTTACTGCTTCTATAAAGCGCTCCTCGGGGAAGGGTGGCATGCATAGGCGCTTTGCAGAGTCGGCCATACGCTGCGCATTGAGATCGGGGCGGAAGCACACAATAGAGCCGTCTTCTGTGGTATAGGCTTTGAGGCCTTCGAAAACTTCTTGGCAGTAGTGGAAGATTCCTGCACATTCCGAGAGATGTAAGCTGTGATCTTCGGTGAGCTCGCCTTCGCCCCAGGCTCCATCTTTATAGTTACAAACATAACTATAGTCGGTTGGCTGGTATACAAAGCCTAAGCTGCCCCAGTCGAGATCCTTCTTTTGCATTACGATCCCCTTTCTTGTGCGCCGCCTTGCGTGCTGTCTTGAGCAGCAGCCTGACGTGATACCCCTGCGCTCCTCATATGCGCATGATGCTTTATACCTTAAAACTTCGCTCGACACCTTAACAATAACGATTATACTTGCCGAGAACTGTAACCCGACTTCCTGCAATAAGGAAGCGGATACACAAAGGTGGTTTATATGAGCGTTGACTCCAAGCGTACTGGCTTGCGTACGCAGCTGTCCTTGGCTGGCATTTTCATTGGTTGCATTGGCTGCGTCATTATTACCG
The DNA here is from genome assembly GCA_964459685.1 of uncultured Coriobacteriaceae bacterium. Taxonomy (GTDB): domain Bacteria; phylum Actinomycetota; class Coriobacteriia; order Coriobacteriales; family Atopobiaceae; genus CADBMC01. The sequence continues at coordinate 1,102 of CAYWNN010000112.1, read as the reverse complement.
CATCGTCGGTATACACCGCTCTTAAGATGGGTGCGCTCCCCTGGCCAACTATTTTTACCTCTATCACTTCTCTGGTACTTCTGCGTGCGGTTGGCAGAACGAGTCTCAATGAGGCAAATATTGTGCAGGTCATCATGTCTGCAGGCTCTATGGTTGCAGGCGGTATTGCGTTTACCATTCCAGGTATTTGGATACTGGGAATCTCCGAAGTAAGCTGGGTGGAAATGCTTGCAGTTGTCTTCGCCGGCACGCTTTTGGGTTTGGTGTGTACAGCACTTATTCGCAAACACTTTGTTGATGAAAGTGACTTGGAATACCCCATCGGCACCGCTGCTGCTGAAACGCTTATGGCAAGTACTGCTGGCGGCTCTATTCGTACAAAGCTCTTTGGCTCCATAGGACTTGCAAGTGTGTGGACTATTCTTCGCGATGTACTCGGCATTATTCCTTCGCTGTTGCTGGAACTACCAATTCCTGGAGTCTCCTTTGGCATTCATGCATCGCCCATGCGTCTTTCCGTAGGCTTTCTGGTAGGAGCGCGCTCCATTGCCTGGTGGACAGCAGGAGCGATCGTCGCTGCCTTTGGTATTACCGTTGGTGGAACTCAGCTTGGTCTATGGGATTTGACCTCAGCATCAGGCATGGTAAGCAGCTTGGGCATGGGCCTTATGATGGGCTCTGGTATCGGCGTTGTTATCAAAGATATCGTTGCGCCCCTTGTTTGTAGGCGCCTTGATCGCTTGGGCTCCGCAACAACTAAGAAGGCAAGCACCGAAGCGACAGGTACTGAGGCGGCAGGTACGCACTCTGCAGCCACGCACTCCAATAGCTTTGAGCATGCCGAGCAAAAATCTTGGTCCGTAACTGCTTTAGGTGAGCAAGTTTGGTCGAACTTCTCACGCTTCGATGCGGGCATGATTGCGCTTATGACTGCAGCTGCAGCCTTCATAGCCTGCTTCTTGCTTGAGCTGGGAGCTCTCGTGAGCGTCGTTATTGTGCTGCTTTCCTTTGTTACCGCAATTATGAGCGCGCAGTCGGTTGGTCAATCTGGCATTGACCCCATGGAGATCTTTGGGCTCATTGTTTTGCTATTTGTTTCCGC
>CAYWNN010000111.1:0-3237 GCA_964459685.1 uncultured Coriobacteriaceae bacterium | reverse complement strand
TGAGCGTGTCGATATCGGAGGCGTCTTGTGCAAGTTCCTGCAGCTTTTCGAGGGCTACCTTCAGTGCAGCTTGGATGCCGCGGCGCAGGGCACCTGAATCTGCGCCTGCCTCGATATTGCGCATGCTATTCTCAAGCAAACTTTGCGCGAGCACCACTGCAGTGGTGGAGCCATCTCCTACCTCATCCTTCGCCGTCTCGGCGATCTCTCGCATGAGACGTACGCCCATCTCTTCTGCTACATCAGCCAAGACAAGGCTTTTTGCAACCGTAGCCCCGTCATTGGTAATAAGCACGGGGGAGTTAGGCTCAGCCCGGTCGCGGTATTCTGCACCGCGAACGTTGGCTTTTTGATGCATGGCAACATAACGTCCCTTGGGACCCATCGTTACCTTTACAACATCTGCCAGCTTGCATGCTCCAGCAAGCATGCGTGCTCGGTAATCTGTGGAATACTCGTTCGTCATAGGCGGCAAAAAGCTCCTTTTTAGTTTATGTAATGAGCTCCCGCCTCATTATCAAGAGATGGGAGCTCACATACTGTTACTGCAATAGCCACATCAAAGTATATGTTATGTACGCCGCGCAGCTGAGTAGCTTTCAATTATGCGCTGCGCCTCAATACTCTGATGTGCTCAGCTATGTGGAACTAACTAAACAGCATCCATCATGCTCTGGAACTTCTCAAGCTCCTCGGCATCCATGTGATAACCGTGTTTGTCCTCAGGATAGTCACCCTCACGGACATCCTTTGCCCATGCGGCATAGGTCTCAATGAGTATGGGGAGCAAATCAATATATTTCTTGGCATGTGATGCCAGATTTGGATTGATGCCGAAGGTGTCCATGTCGACCATCTCAGAGCCGTCACAGGCACCGCCACCTGCGATGGAAACGACAGGTACACGGAGCTTCTTGGCGATGGCATTGGAAACTTCGATGGGGGTGAGCTCGATGGTCATGCCGCCCATGCCATTCTCTTGGTACTCGTAACCCCACTTGAAGATACGGAAGGCATCCTCGGCGGTCTTGCCCACGCGCTTGTAGCCGGTTGCGTTGGTTTGCCAGCCCGAAATAGCACCGATGTGGCCATAGGTGGGAACGTAGTTATCGGACATGAATTTGAGGATCTCGTTGGTGACGCCCATGGGAAGCATGGAGTCGGCGCCAGCCCACGTCCAGCGGGCACCCCAGCGCACGGCGAGTGATTTATCAGCATAGAGCGCCGTGGGCATGTAATAGTTGAGATGGATGATATTGGTGTAGGTGCGATAGGTCGCGATTGTCAGTGTGCCGACGGTCAGCTCCTCCTCGAATTCATTACCGATCGACCTGCCAATGAGACCGGGGGTACGGAGAATGTCGCAGCCAGCCATCTCTGCCGCAAGCCCAAAGACACCTCCGAGCCCGGCTGGGCACATCTGGACAATCTTTTCACCACGATCCTTCATCTGCTGAAGTTTAAAGAGGCTTTTCCTAGTTTTTGAAGCGGTTGATGTCTTAACCTTCGGCTTCTCGTCGCTCATGAGCGACCCTCCTTTCACGTGGGACTTTCTCGGCTCGGACGGAATGTCCGAACAGCTTCATTATCCACCATACACATGGAAAACAATAGATGATTAAGTAACTTAACGTTTATCGGTGAATGCTGACCGCTCACAAAAATACATAGTGAAGAATTCAAGGAAGCAAAAGCTGTTGAAGTAGGGTGCAATCGAAGTCCGAAGCGCGAAATCCAAAGCCTCGTTGGTCGTTTATAAGTCATGAGCACGGTGCCCAACAGTTTCGAGCACAGCGCTCTTGGTAAAAGTAGTCTCGCTTGAAAGGATGATGTTACATGGACAAAAACACCCTCTTTGGAATGAGTGCAGACACCCTCAACAAGAATGTTCCCATCTCAGAGGTCTTTGACCTCACTGGTAAGGTTGCTGTGGTAACCGGCAGTGTTGGCCTTGCACTGAATATTATTGAGCGCTTGGCTGAGTGTGGAGCCAAGGTTGCCTTTGGCGCTCGAGATGAGCAGTGGGGCGAGATGGCTGAGGCAACCTTACAGGAACGCGGGCGGACCGTTGCATTTAAAAAGACAGATGTGCGCACCATTGAGGATTGCTACGCGCTTGTGGACTTTGCAGAGGAGAAATTCGGCTCGGTAGACATTGTAGTGCCCGCAGCAGCTACTTGGGGTGCCCGCGCCTTCGTTGACGTAACCGAGGAAGAGTGGGATGAGATTCTAGATACCGACCTTAAGGGACAGTACTTCACCATCCAGGCTGCAGCGCGTTCGATGATTCGTGCGGGACACGGCGGCAAGGTTGTTGCGATTGCATCCGTTGCCTATCGCGCGGGAGACATTGAGGGTATGGGGATGATGACGCCGTACAACGCCGCAAAGGCGGGCGTCACTGGTGCTACGAGAGGCATATCCAAGGAGCTCAAACAGTACGGGATTAACGTGAACTGTGTTGCGCCGGGCGGCATGCTAACTCCGGGTTCCATTATGAACAACGTGCGTTCAGGTGAGCTCTACGGGGAGGAATGGACTAAGACTGTTAGGGCGAACGGTTCCGTTACCCCTGTGGCGACCACGCCCGACCAGGTAGCGCTCATGGTGCTCGCTCTTGCTTCGCCCATCTCGGACTTCATGTATGGACAGGTGGTAGATGTAGACGGCGGAAGTCAGTATACCTTCCAGAGTGAGCCCTGGAGCTACATCCTTGAGGGAGGAAAGAGCGCACAGAGCGCGTAGACACAGGAACACGCAGATTCGTAATGTGTAGGTGCAAGAGCCGTGAGTCATAGAGACGGTGATTCACGGCCGTACGGCTGGGGTTTCAGTAGGTTTCATGCAGGGTGCAGAGATGGAACATGCTGACAGGCTGTTGCAACACGGAACGCAAGTAGGCTACTACAACACGGAATGCTAGCTAGCTGGCAGGCTACTACAACACGGAAGGGGTCTATATGGCCGAGTACAAGTCCGACATTGAGATTGCTCAGGAAGCGCAGATGCTACCTATTTCAGAGGTGGCCAAATCTGTAGGTTTGGTCGACGACCAGCTCGAACACTACGGCAAGTACAAGGCAAAGGTTGATATTCATGCGCTTACCAACAAGCCTGAGACCGGCAAGCTCGTACTCGTAACAGCCATCACTCCTACGCCAGCAGGGGAGGGAAAAACGACTACTTCGGTGGGTCTTGCCGACGGTCTTATGAAGATAGGTAAAAAGGTTGTGCTTG
>CAYWNN010000110.1:0-3263 GCA_964459685.1 uncultured Coriobacteriaceae bacterium | reverse complement strand
TTATTCTATGATCAATCGAGATTTATGTGTACATGGATATCTACAGTTATATTATCTTCATATATTCATATATTCATATATTCATATATAACGTTATGTTATTTGAATGATCATAATATTTTAATATTATTTTAATATTTTTTTTTTTACAGAAAAAAAAATGTGAAAAATATAAAATTTTGTACGATAATTTTACAATGATTTTTACCGCTGTTATATTTTTTTGCATAAATCAATTCTTTCCTTGATTAATTGAGAATTATCTTCTCTCATTGATGCACTCTCAATAACAATTTGTTCATCAAGAACACCTTTTAAAACATCCACTTTTGTTCTCTTAGTTCCACATCCAACTAAAACAACAAGAATAGAACAAAACAAACAAAATGTATCAAAACAATCATCATTTCCGTCAATATTTCCTTCTTCATCAAACTTCACATTCTCAAAAAAACCATTCACCAATAAAGATTCGAATTTGAACTTTTGTTTGTTCGTCTTCATCCAACTTCATCATCTTCCTTTGTAACGAATTGTACTCAATATATCATTTTTAGACAATTGAAACAATAATTGATATAATGTTTTAAGAGACAGAATAACTCTGAACCAATGTTTTTTTTGTCTTTCAAGCGACCGACAACTTTCATTAGACCGGCATCTTCAATACTCTGCTCACAACATATAGAAGATGTAGTAGAACAATATTTCAATGCATTTAATACAAAGACTGATGAGCTTTTTTTGCTTTTTAGAATTCGTGAAAAAAATCAAGACAATTCAACAAATTTGTTTTAAATTTTTGATGTTTTATATATATATTCAGTTTTTTAGTAATTAATATATGTATTAACGAACTATTCCACTTTTTTTTGTCTAAAGAAAACAAAGAAAGAAAGAAACCGATAAATTTTGCTGATAAAAAAAAAAACAATTTTCAATTAAAATTGACAAAACACATCAAATCAACACATCACATCAAAACATTTTTTTAATAAAGGAAATGTCCGTAAGCAACCCAAACAAGCAACCACTCATTGGATGTATATATGTTCCCGAGCAACATCGAAAGCAACTTGAGCTTACAAATTACCAAATTCATGGTACCCAATTCAACAATTTTTGCAATTTCAATACTGAGCAGACATTCCGTAACACAAATAAAGAAACAATCGAGATCACATATCTATTTCCAAATGACAGTAAGTTTTGTGTCTATGATTCTCTTTTCATTGTTAATGGTCATGAAATCAAACCACATCTGCGTAAGAAAGAAGAAGCAAATGAAGAATATCGACAGGCCGTTGAAGATCATCACACTGCCTTATTGAGCGAAGATGTTGGTAATGGTCTCTGCTCATTTAAACTAGGTAATTTACCATCAGGTAAAGAAGCCACCATTAAACTCACATTTTCATTCGAATCTGATGTCACCCGTGATAGCTTTATCACAAAGTATCCACTTTGTGCCAAATATCAGAGTGGTGAAGTTACATCTAAAAACAAAACAGAAGTTAAGAACTTCAATTTCTCCTTAACTGTCAACTGTCCAAATTTTGTCATCGAACGTATCACAACAAACACAAAATCAACTATCAATAGTAATAAAATTGAAATTCCATCATATCCATCAGAAGATGCAATTTTCATTACCACCAGTGTTAAAGATGGTATCAAAAGCATCGGCATTTCATCAGATGGTTACACTCTTCTCAATGTATTTCCGAAATTCGAAACCCCCACAAAGCTTAATAACTCAGAATTTGTTTTTCTTGTTGATTGCTCTGGTTCAATGAGTGGTCGACGCATTGCAAACGCATCAAGATGTATGAATGTCTTCATCAAGTCATTGCCACTTGGATGCCTTTTTTCAATTTGGCGTTTTGGCACCCGATTCACTAATGAAATCAAAACATGTGAATATAGTGAAGAAAACATTGCAAAAGCAATTAATAAAATACACGAACTTGCAGCCGACATGGGTGGTACGGATCTTTTGGAACCTCTTCAAGCAATTCTGGATAACGAAATTCCAACAGGCTTTGTTCGCCAAATCTTTGTTCTGACCGATGGAGAAATATCAAACACAGATCGAGTTTTGGCCATTGTTCGTCAAAACCGACACAAAAACCGTATCTTCTCTATTGGCGTTGGCTCTGGTGCCGATCCTGGTTTGATCACCGGTCTCTCTAAATTCACATCAGGTCAATGCATACAAGTTGACGATGGTGATCCAAAGTTTGATGAAAAAGTTATTAACATGCTTTCCACCGCGATACAACCAGGTATTAGTAGCCCCACATGTGTCGAAGGTGAAGGCACATCAATTCGCGAAATATGGCCTTCTCCACTCCCAACCTTATACAATGAATCACAACAAACTATCATCTTCCAATCCTCTCTTCCATCAGATGCACTTATTTCAGGTCATTGTCAAAATGAAGCAGTTGATGAGGTTATCAAAGTTTGTAAGATTTCTGATTCTATTGGTCTCAAACAGTATTTTTCAAAGAAAGCCATTGAAGACCTCCAATCTGATCTTATTCTCGATAGTGATAACAAATCTAAGAAGGAAAAAGTCATTGATCTCTCAATCAAATCCAATGTTCTATCCAAGTACACATCATACATTGGTGTTGACTTTGATAGCAATGTTTCATCAGCAGAAGAAGATTTGTATGATCTTGTGTTTTGCTCAAGTGCCAGGAGCACCAAACCTATAAAAGTTTTGCGATCCAAAGCCGCACCACAATGTAAGTCACGCAGATGTGTCTCACCTCCACCAGATACTTTCCAAGAAACCGATCATTTTGAAACGGATATTATTGATACAATCATCCATAATCAGCGAATTAATGGTAGCTGGGTTTCGGATTTTGGTATTCTCAAATCTAACCATACACTTGTTTGTAAGTATGGCCAAGCTGCTGCCACAACGGTTGCCGCCTTAACATATTTGATTAAGAATGCACACGAGAGACTTGGGTCACTTAAACTGATCATTCAAAAAGCATATAACTTCCTTAAATCGGTTCAGGCAATTGATTGGGAATCAATTGTTAAAGAAGAAATCAATAATATTTAATATCTCATCACTATTTCTTAAAAAATAAATCCTTTAATTTTATTTATTTATTTATTTATTTATACACAATGTAAATTTCTTTTTCCATAACAATGCAAACATTGTCTTTACGAAGATAAACATTTATTCTATGATCAATCGAGATTTATGTGTACATGGATATCTACAGTTATATTAT
>CAYWNN010000109.1:0-3267 GCA_964459685.1 uncultured Coriobacteriaceae bacterium | reverse complement strand
TTGACGATGCTCATATACGTGTCACGGTTGATGATCGCGATGAAAAGATAGGCTATAAGATTCGTGAAGCACGCTCTTATGACAGGGTTCCCTACATGCTCATTCTTGGTGAGCAGGAGCGTGATGGTGGTTATATCTCGGTACGCGATCGCACAAACGAAACGCAGCAGATGCAACTTTCCGACTTCATTGCTCGTCTCAGCTTGGAGATTAACGAGCGTCAAGGATAGTGCGTTTGCATGAGTAGCTACAGCATGCATGATGTATCAACAAATCAGCCAGCTCGCGTAGTTGCAGCTGGCTTAGCTGTAGAGCGGGCATGGATAGTGCAGAATGTTGAGCTTGAGCATCTTGTTGAAGTACTTGGATGTGCTGATGTGGCAGCTCCATTAGCAGGTGTTCCTATAGCTTGCACCGATATGAAAGATGCTGCAGCAGCTGCTCATGCAGCTAAGCGTGTCCTTGTTGCCGACAATAGCTGTGCTACCTTGGCAATATCTGATCCCTGCAGGCGCGGAGCCGACATACACTTCGAGAGGCTCGACTGGATTACCCACTCACAAGAAGGTCTCACTGAGCCGCATGAATGCAAGCCTGTTGCAGAGACACTCAGCGGGTCCTGTACACGTGGGTGCGACTCAGAGAACTCATGTGTACTGGTAGGGGTGAGCTCCTCTTGCTCTTCTGAGGCAGCAGCCCGCCTTGCGTCATATATGGCAGGCTGCACCCATCCATCAAGGGAGCTACAGCTCAAGATTGCAGACGAGCGCGACAGAGCGATCCACGCTATGCGGCAAGCCTGTGATGTGGCTCGTGTGGTGGCAGCCTATCTTGTGTGCCATCCCGCTGTTCGTGCTGTTATACATCCAAGCCTTGCAAGTGACCCGTCTTGTGAGCCCGCTCGACGTGCACTACACCATGGTTTTGGAAGATATATTGACTTCCTTTTAGATGGCGGTGCCTACCTAACAACAAGGGCTCGGGCAGAGAACACGACAAACATTAAAGCTCAAGTCCAAAAACAGCTGCTGAATGATAGAAAAGCTACTATTGAACTCCCCGTTGGTTTAGGCTGTATACACAACTTAGGCAATATCCAAGCAAGAAATGAGCCACAGGCAAGCGAAGCTGCAATTAGTGAGCGTGTGGCAGCTGCGTTTGCGACCAGCGAGCAACCATGCTTGCGCTTGGTGTGTAGAACAGGTAGTTGTGCACTGCTGATTGAAGCGCTCGAGGAACTATTGCCGCAGCTTATTGGAGATCCAGAGAAAGAAAAGATATGGCGGTAACCATACGTGACATAGCCCGCGCTGCAGGGGTATCGATTGCCACAGTATCTAAGGTGGTTAACGGCAATGATTCCGACATTAGCTCCGATACCCGAGAAAAAGTTCTCTCCATCGTAAGCAAATATGGATATAGCCCCAATAGCGCTGCGCGGAGCTTGCGTACTAAACGCTCGTATACCATTGGCTTTGTCTTGCCCGACTACGACTCTCCAATGTATCCACCGCTTCTCAAGGGCGTCGATCAATGTTTACGTGGACGTGGCTATACGCTTTTGTGCTATAGCTCCGACAACGATATGCATCAGCAAATTCACGGCGTCAAGCTTCTTGCCACTCGCTTGATAGACGGTCTTATCATTAACCGCATTCACGAGGAGGATTTATCTGAGGTTCTCTCCGATATAGATATCCCTACCGTTTCAATTGATCGTGTCCCGTTACCTGTTCCTGCGGGCGTTGGACAGGTGTATATAGACGCTCGTGCGTCCCTTATCCAGTGCGTTGATATGCTGGTACAAAAAGGTTGCAAAAAAATTGCCCTGGTGTGCAATTCAAAAGGACGTGCAGGCGTTCGTTTCAGTGCATACAAGGAAGCACTTGAGCGCGCAGGGCTTGAGTTCGACGAGAATCTTATATATGAAGGACCGAGCACCTTTGAAGGTGGTAGACACGGTGCCGAACTTTTACTTGAATACAGTGATGTTGATGGCATGATTTGTGGTAACGACCTAGTGAGCGAAGGCGCCATGGCAACACTTGTAAGTAGGAATCTTTCTATATCAGATGATGTGCGTGTTCTTGCAACTGATGTTGTGTACCTGTCATCACCACATAATCGGGCTTTTACCTGCATGCGTCAGCCTACCTATGAGTTAGGTCGTGTTGCTGCCGATATGCTCCTTGAACATCTGATCGATGGTAGAGACCTGTCTAAGGTGGAGATAGAACCTCAATTTTATGCCGGGACAATAAGCTAGTATCCCTGAGACATTCGCCTAGATATTGTCAACGCTAAGAGAGAACTCCCTTGCTTTTACATTACTAAAACGTTTACGTTGTGAGAGAACAAGCCTAGTGCGCTTTGTCTGATTGATGTATTCATGCATGTAAAACGGGATGTATAAGCAATTGCTATGTAGTGAAAGGCGGATGTTATGGCTGAGAAGATGGACATTGTAGTAATTGCAGATGTAGGCAAGGCTGAGGTTCGTACGGTAGACCGTCCGAAGCCAGGCCGCGGTGAAGTACTTATGCGCATTGAAGGCTGCGCGTTGTGCACCTTCGAGCAGCGAATGTTTACTGGCGAAGCCAAGGTACCCAAGCCCTTTATTGGTGGTCACGAGGTAGCGGGAACTATTGCTGAAGTGGGCGAGGGTCTTGATCCAGAAATGTATCCTATCGGCAAGAGGATTGCAGCGCGTACCTTCTATTCCTGTGGTCATTGCTACGGCTGTCGTCACGACAAGGGCAACCTGTGCTCAAATAGCGCTGAAGCTGATAAGAGATGGATGACATACCCAGGCATTGGTGGACTTCAGCAGTACATGCCGGTAAAGGTTAACCAACTCTACTTCTTAAGCGATGATGTGCCCCTCGAGCAAGCCTGTCTTGTTGAGCCCTTGGCTTGTGTTCTCAACTCCATTGAAAAGGGCTGTATTGAGATTGGCGATGACGTCGTTGTTATTGGCGGCGGCATTATGGGTCAGCTGCATGTCATGGCTGCTAAGGTGTCGGGTGCACGCGTTATCATGAGCGAGCCTGATGCAGAGAGGCGCGCGATGGCAGAACGTTTGGGCGCTGATATTACTATTGACCCAAGTGCCTGCGATGCAATCGAAGAGGTTAAGAAGATTACGGGCGGTAACGGAGCTGCTGCTGTATTCAATACCACGGCTGTCTCTGCCGTCGCACAGCAAGCCATTGGCATGGTTGCCAAGATGGGCACCGTTGTTATGTATTCCTCTCAGCATCCGGATAA